>JBARVK010000490.1:0-18189 GCA_049646225.1 Nodosilinea sp. | reverse complement strand
GAACTAGGCGGTCAGCTGCGCCAGAAGGGCGTCTATGTTGACGAAATTACCTGCATTGGCTGCAAGCACTGCGCCCACGTGGCTCGCAACACCTTTTATATTGAGCCTGACTACGGCCGGTCGCGGGTCTACCGCCAGGATGGTGATTCTGAGGAATTGATTCAAGAGGCGATCGACACCTGTCCGGTTGACTGCATTCACTGGGTCGACTATACCGAGCTAAAGCAGCTAGAGGGCGATCGCAAGCATCAGGTCATTCCAGTAGCTGGGTTCCCCGTAGATAAGGCTATGTCGGTTTCACGCATGCGTAAGGCTAAGCGTAAAAACGAGCGATCGCAGCACTCTTAAGCTTTAACGATCTGGTGGCACTACCACGACCTCACCCGTAGGTAAAAATTGAACCTCTACCATAGAGGGTTGATCCCGAATGACGCCGGGAATAACAGTACCGGGCTGGGGTAGGGAAGGGTTGTTTTGGTAGGTTACAGCCAGGGTATCGAGAGGCTCTAGCGTCTCGACGGTGCCGTCTGACCTCACGGTTAGGGTATAGCGCAGCGGCGCGGCTAGGTCGGCTGGCGATCGCCACTGCTGCTGTAGGGCTTGGCTTAAGGCTTCGATCCACTCCAGGGTCGCATTGGGGGCGCGGGTAGCGGCATCTGGACTAACGCCAAAGGCTTCAGGGCTGCCGTCAGGGGCGGGTTCAGCGCCACTGGGGCTGGCCGGTGCCGATTCGGTGGCGGGGGCTGACTCTGAACGAGCCAGCGGTGCCCCACCCGCTCGGGCCTCAGCCTGGGGTGGGGCGACGGGGGCAACTGGGCGAGCCGGAGCTGGGCGATTGGCGGGTGCTGGGCGGGTGCTAGGCGGCGGCGCTGGTTGAGGAAGAGCATCAGCGGCTCGATCGGCTGGGGCTGTCGAGGGCGTTGGGGCCGTCGTCACCGGGGCTGGGAGCGCTTCGCCTGTGGTCGCCGGAGCCGACCCGATGGAGTCAGCAGGGGAAGGGGAGTCAGCGGCAGGGTTAGCCCCCTCCAGGCGCTGCTGAGAATCGGTGGGCGGCAACGGCTGCATCGTTTCAGCCGATTCGTTAGTCGTTTGAGATTCACCGGGTGACAGCACCACCGGGCCTGGGGCCGTCGTTAGCAATTGGTTACCCAACAGGGCCGCAATGCCCACCGCCGCCACGGACCCAATCCAAAGGGGTAGCCTAGGGCGAGCCCGGGGCAACCTGCTGTCGGGCATAACTTGAAGGCTGCGATCGACCTGCTCTAGGGTATCGGCTAGATCGGCCAATTGCAGAGTCGAGAGTTCGAGAGTTTTAGGTCGATTGGGGGGGACAGCCAGGGTCAGACGGTGGCGGGTGAGCCCCACGGGCTGAAGCGTACTGCCACCCTGGGACACTGCGCCCATTGCGGTCAGCGCATCGCCCTGAAGATACGTCTGCACATAGGTTTGCACCAGCCTACTCAAGGCCGAGAACTGTGGCTCACGCCCGCTGACCTCAAAGATGGTCTGGTCAGTTGCCACCTCATCGCTAGCCTCGTCATCGTGCACTTGGAGGTGAAAGCGCGATCGCCCCAGCACCGGGCGACCCGTAACCTGGCTCAGGGGTGAAAGCTCTCCCACCAGCCGTAGGGTACAGGTACCCGCTGCATAGTCGTAGGTGTTGACAGTGGCGATCGCAGCCATAGCACTCAGTTCAAGAACACCCAAGTCCAATCCAAAACTCAAAATCCCCGATTCCGTTCACTCTCCGGCCCGCTCTAGCAGGGCCACCCAGAGTTTGCGGCTGCCGCCAGCGCCACTGTAAAACAGCAAATCGACCAGCAGCTTCAGCCCCAGGGTGGTGAGTTCGTCGGTGGTGGCGGTTTGGTCGCCCTCCATGCGGTCCTGGTAGGCATTGCTAAAGGCATCGAGGTAGTCGCCTAGCTGAGCGGTGCGGTGGGGGGGCTGGCCCTGGGCGAGGGCCTTTTCGAGCCGCCCTACGGCCTGCCGAATAGCCTCGCGGTGGGCGATCGCCAGATGACAACTGACCAGCACCATGGCGCGGGCTTCGTCAACATCAAGCTTTTTGCGGCCCTGGCCCTTGCGTAGGGGGCTGGCCTGGCGCAGTCGCCACAGGTTGACGCGATCGCTCAGTAAATCCGATACTCCCAGAGCATTCGCCGCCGCCAGCATGGCGTCGGACCCCAGGCCCGTGAGGGCTTCTAGGGCCAGCAGCACCAGGTCAAGCTGAGCCTTAATGCTGTGCAGCTGACGCGGGGTCGGCGCTGGCTGGGCCGGGTTGTGCTCACTGAGGGAAGACGGTTCCACCGGACTGCCCTGTTACTAACGTAGAGGATTGGGCTCATTGTGGCACGGGGGTTGCAGTTCTTGAAACGGGTTTACCGATACGCGGCGATCGCTAAACTAGAAGAAACCCAGCGAGGCAAAAACCCGATAGCGTTTAAATCCGCCGCCCTACGAAAAACTGGTGGGAGATTTGGTCAGCGCTTATTCTCGACACATCAATATTCAGCATCGGCTAGGGTACGAAGTGCTTGAGGATGAGCGTATCGTTAAGGTTCTGCGAATGTGGACTCGTTACGAGTGAAGGCGATGTGCTGCACTATGTGTGGCCCAGTAAATGACGTGCCACCTAGGATTAAGATATCCATCGCTCACCTCTCAAAAAATCCTATTACCCAATCAAGCTCAAAGGTTCAAAAACGCTTGAGTGTGTTGCCAAATCTCCTGCTCTACGTCCGTTAGGGCGTGATCGCTGGGGAGTTCGACCAGGCGCACCCAGGGGCGAGGGGCGGCGTAGGCACGGCTGGCTTCTATAGATATAGTTTCGTCGTAGATGCCGTGGAGAATCAGGGTGGGGATGTTGACACCCAGGTCTTCGTCCTCGTAGCCCTGGGCATCGGTGATGAACCCGTAGTGGAGGGGGATCTGCCGCTGCTCAGTGTAGTGATAGACCGGGAGAATGCCCTCGGTGCGCCAGGTTTCGAGCGGCTCGGGGCCAATGCGGGGCAGCCACTGCTTGAGAAAGTCAAAGGCGGGGGCGAGCAGCACGAGTTTTTTGATGCGATCGCTGATAGCGGGCTGCTGGGCGACCCAGGCGGCGGTGAGGCCTCCGAGGCTAGAGCCAATTAGTACGGTAGCGTCAGGCTGTCCCAGGATGAGGTCGCTGGCCTGCTGAATCTGGCGGCTGAGGGTGAGGCGGGCAAAGTCGCCCTGGTTGAGGTCAGGGATGATCAGGGGGATGCCCAGGTTGGCGAGACGGGTTTTCATGGCCTGGGCTTTGGCTGAGCGGGGGCTAGAGGCGAAGCCGTGGAGGTAGAGGTACTGGGGCATGGGTGGGTGGATGGGCGGGTGGATGGGTGGATGGGTGATGGGGTGATGGGGTAGGGGGTGATGGGGGGATTCTCTTTGGAAGATCGCAGGATATGTGAAAGTAGGAATTTCGTAGGGACAAACGGTTGTTTGCCCGTGCAGGGTATCGGCTCTGAGCCGGAGGTGGATGGGTTAGGTAAGTCGGTGAAGGGGAAACCCCTGGGGGTATGATATTGAATCGGTTGAATGCAATGCGATCGCTGTCGAAATCAGCGGTGCATTGCTTCGCTAATGCACCCTACGTCAAACCCACAAACGCTATGACTTCGACCTATCACATTACGCTGCTGCCCGGCGACGGTATTGGCCCTGAGATTATGGCGGTGGCGGTGGATGTGCTCAACTCCGTGGGTGGCCAGATGGATCTGGTCTTTGAGTTTGAGGAGGCGCTGATTGGGGGGGCGGCGATCGACGAAACTGGAGAGCCACTGCCGGAGGAGACGCTGAAGACCTGTAGGGCCAGCGATGCGGTGCTGCTGGCGGCGATCGGTGGCTACAAGTGGGATACGTTGCCTCGGCATCAGCGCCCCGAGACTGGGCTGCTGGGGCTGCGATCGGGGCTAGAGCTATTTGCCAACCTGCGTCCGGCGACGATTTTGCCGCAACTAATTGATGCCTCGTCGCTGAAGCGCGAGGTGGTAGAGGGGGTCGATATTATGGTGGTGCGAGAGCTGACGGGGGGCATCTACTTTGGCAGTCCTAAGGGCCTGTTTGAAACCGAGACGGGGCAGAAGCGGGGGGTCAACACGATGGCCTACACCGAGGTTGAGATCGATCGCATTGGCAAGGTCGCCTTTGAGACCGCCCAGAAGCGCAAAGGCCAGCTGTGCTCGGTGGATAAGGCCAATGTGCTGGAGGTGTCGCAGCTGTGGCGCGATCGCATTACCGCCCTATCTGCCGACTACCCTAACGTTACCCTCACCCACATGTACGTTGACAACGCCGCCATGCAGCTAATTCGGTGGCCTAAGCAGTTTGACACCATCGTTACCGGCAACCTGTTTGGCGATATTCTCTCCGATGCCGCGGCAATGCTGACCGGCAGTATTGGCATGCTGCCCTCTGCCAGCTTGGGTGCCAGTGGACCTGGGGTCTATGAGCCTGTCCACGGCTCGGCCCCCGACATTGCCGGGCAAGACAAAGCCAACCCCCTGGCCCAAGTGCTGAGTGCCGCCATGATGCTGCGCTACGGCCTCGACCAGCCCGCCGCCGCCGATCGCATTGAACAGGCGGTGACAACAGTTTTAGATCAGGATTATCGAACTGGCGATATCATGGCTGAAAACATGACCCAGGTGGGTTGCAAAGCTATGGGCGAAGCCCTGCTGCGTGCCCTCGCATAAAGTTCTTTCTAGAAGCCACTCTAGAGTTCGCTGCCCCTGGAAAGATCGATTAAAGTCTGTCTATAAGCGCACAGGTGAGCCGTGTACGGTCTACAGCAACCCTCTCTTTCAAGTCAGTCGCCCACCCAGCTACCGGAACCCAGCGCCCCCCCGATGGCGCTCAACCCGGCCTTGCTGAAGTCGGCCCGGCAAATTTATCGCACCTATTACGAAGTTCATCCTGAGGATGTACAGCGGCCCATCGGCATTGCCATTAGCACCAAGACCCATCGAGGCAAGCTGATCTTTGGCGATAAGCCCGTGCTGCTGCCCAACGAGTGCTTTGTTCCCATTAGCCAGATCGAACCGGGTCTACACTAGGCCAACTAGATAGAGAATCTCTAAACCCCAGGGCTATTTCATTCTAAAAATGCTCTTGAGAGTATCTAGGCCAAATGTGATTTCATTGGTTTTACGCTCTACCTAATAGGGCTCCAAAATCAGCCCCCGCTCCACTAGATAGGCACTCACCAACATAATGGCTGGGTGAGGCAGCGAGTCAGGATTGTCGGTCTCCAGTTGATGCGACTCCCGTAGGACCTTGCCATCGACCGCTAGGATCTCGCCGGATAAAGGCTCAATGCCAAAGAAGCGGGCTAAGGCCGCTGAATAGTCCAAATAATCCAGTTTGAGGAGCACACGGCGAATGGTGCTATACGAGGGGAGACGTTGCTTAGGTAGCTTAAAAAAGGCAATCAGCGCGCTACGATAGCGTTTAAGCCAGTCGCCAATGGCGATAAACCCCCGATTTACCAGCTGTTACCGCCAGGGTAAAGAGCGCTAGGCATAGAGCCATATGATACCGCTTGCCAGCGGCTCAGCGGCCATCGGGCAGCTCAGCGAAGGCTTCGAGGATCTCGATCCGCTCTACAGCAGACTCAGTTCGTGAGTCAAGAACAGTAGGGGAGACGGGAGGGGGCAGACGAAATGACCTTTGCAGCCGTCAACCGCAAGGGCCGCGCCATCACCTGCCAGGTCACCTGCCCCCCCTCATGAATACCGAGAACCATGTCCAAGGCGTCATCTTGATTATGGAATAGCATAGCGGCAGCTCAAAATTCACCCTTTCTCTGACATCAGCCACCGCAACTCCGTCTAGGATGCGACAATATTGCCATTCAGCCCTGGTTCAGGCGGTAGCGCTACGCCTGCCCCTGGCCTGGGTCTAGACCAGCAATTGAGAGTAATACCTATGCGTTCTGATTTACAGCTGGCTTTTGCCACCCACTCGGTTCTAAAAATCATCAGCGGCCTCACTAACCTCGACCACCAGCGGGTGGCCGCAGTGGTCAAAGCCGCTGACCAAGGCGGAGCAACCTTTGTCGATATCGCTGCCGATGCCGACCTGGTACGCCTAGCCAAGACCCAAACCACTCTGCCCATTTGCGTCTCAGCGGTTGAGCCCGAGGCCTTTTTGGCCCCCGTGGCCGCCGGGGCCGGCCTGATCGAAATTGGTAACTTCGACGCCTTCTACGCCCAGGGCCGCCGATTTGAAGCGCTCGAGGTGCTCGACCTCACCCGCCGCACCCGCGCCCTGCTGCCGGAGATCACCCTGTCGGTGACGGTGCCCCACATTTTGGCCCTCGATGAGCAGGTCAGCCTGGCCGAAGCCTTGGTAGAAGCTGGGGCCGATATCATCCAGACTGAGGGGGGCACCAGCAGCCAGCCCACTCACCCCGGCACTCTGGGCTTGATTGAGAAAGCTGCCCCCACCCTGGCGGCGGCCCACGCCATTTCGCGCGCGGTGGCAGTGCCGGTGCTGTGCGCTAGCGGCCTGTCGGATGTGACGGCCCCGATGGCGATCGCGGCTGGGGCCGCAGGTGTCGGCGTCGGCTCGGCGGTGAATAAGCTCGACAACCCGCTGGCAATGGTGGCCGTGGTGCGCCAGCTGGCCGAAAGCCTGCAAACCGTGCGCGTCGGCACGGTGCGCTAAGCTCAGGGCTCTGGCGCTCTAGATAGGGCGATCGCATGACCGAAATGTGCGATCGCCCTCAAGTTCTGTCAGGCTCCATCGACCCTGGCTGCACCAGCGACTAGGATAGATTTGTTCTCCTTCAAGCGGTTGACCGTTTCGCTGTCCAGGACAAGCGTGCCATGGTTCAAGCTCAACCCCGCACTGGCCCCACCATTACCTGGCCCCCGCTGCCCGAAGATTTTAAGCTAGTCGACGAGCCGGTGAAAAACATTCAACGCCCAGGGCATTGACCCCGACCAGCTACCGTAACCCATATAACAAAAGGGCACCGCCTAAACGGTGCCCTGGGTCGGAGTTGAGTCCATCAATACAAACTGGGTCGTCGCTAAGCTTTTTCCACAGGCAGGTGGGCGTCATGCCAGCTCAGCATGCCGCCGCGCAGGCTGGCCGCCTCTTTGAACCCCTGCTTTTTGAGAATCACCGTGGCCTGGGCCGATCGTCGCCCCGACTTGCACACCGTCACCACGGGCCGGTCGGTAGGTATTTCGTCTACCCGCCCTTCTAGCTCGCTGATGGGGACAAGCTGAGCCTCGCTGATGTGGCCAAGCTCAGCATCAAACTCATCCGGGCCGCGCACGTCAACCACGTGAACTCTGCCCAAATTTTCTGCTACCCATTGGGGGGCAATTTCTTTGACGCCGCCGTAGTTGAGGTGCACTGGCCCCCAGTCGGCGATGGCAGGCATTTGGCCATCTTCAGGTTTGCCGCAGACACAGTTGGCCGGAATCGCGATGTCGATCTTTTTAGGATGGGGTAGCCCGAGGTTTTCCATGTAGCCAACAAAGTCGGCTTCGTCGGCCTGACCGCCAATGCGGGGGTTATAGGCCTTTTCTTCGCGCACTGTAGAGGCCGTGCGACCGCTGTAGTCGTGGGCGGGCCAGATGATGCAGTCATCGGGCAGGCTAAAAATCTGTTCGGTAATGGACGCGTACATGGTATGGGCGTCGCCCTGCTGAAAATCGCAACGGCCCGCGCCGCGAATTAGCAGACAGTCGCCGGTAAAGGCCATGGAGTGGTCGTCGAGCACGTAGGTAAGGCAGCCGTCGGTATGGCCGGGGGTAGCCCGCACTTCAAGGGCGCGATTGCCAAACTGCACGCGATCGCCGTGGTCGAGCCGGCAATCGGCCCCCTGCACCATGTCACCATAGCGGCCCGAGATGCCAATTTTGGACCCCAGCGCCTGCTGCATCAGCCATGCGCCGGTCACATGGTCGGCGTGACAGTGGGTGTCGAGGGTGGCCACCAGCGTCAGGCCGAGTTCTTCAATCAGGGCGCGATCGCGCAGATGCTGCTCAAAGACCGGGTCGATCAGCACCGCTTGACTGGAGGCAGGATCGGCCAGCAGATAGGTGTAGGTCGATGAGTCGGCATCGAAGAGTTGGCGGAAGATTAAAGCTTGATCCATAGCGTACGACTCCGGCGGTCTAACCACAATATATAGCCCCTTTATTCACTATATAGCTAATTAGTTATTTTTCCGGTACAGGTTCATGGTTGGCAACACTCCCGGCTAAGGCCTGGTGCCCATTAGCTGGTAAATGAACGCCTGATGCTCGAAGGCCAACTATATCCACCATTTTGGCGCGCTTGGCTCCCTAGCTCCCCTGCTCCCTAGCTGGTAGAAATAGCCCTAAACCCGCCTCAGAGGACTAGGCGAGATGGGTGGATAGAAAGGCCAGCGATCGCTCCCAGGCGAGCTTTGTCGCCTCTGGGTCGTAGATATCGTTGTTCTCGTTGCCAAAGGCGTGCTGGGCATCGTACCAGTACAGCTCGTAGTTGACGCCACCCTCCTTGAGCCGGGCTTCAAACGCCTTCACCTGGTCAGGCGGGAAGAAGCCATCCTGAAGGGCAAAGTGGCCCTGAAACGGAATCGAAATCGTGCGAGTATCGGCGGCTTCTTCAGGCGGTACCCCGTACCAGCACACCGCCACATCGGTTTCGGGCACGTAGACCGCTGCCAGCACCGTCAGCGCCCCGCCCATGCAGTAGCCCAGCACCGCCACGTTAGGACTGTCGGCCTTGAGGTGCTGTACCGCGCCGCGAATGTCTTGGGTAGCGGCATCGCCAAAGTCGAGATTGCCCATCAGATGCTCGGCCTCAGCGGCTTCAACGGTAACTTCACCCTTGTACAGGTCGGGCACCAGTACCCGGTAGCCCTGCTGGGTGAGCTGGTCGGCCACGCCCTTGATCTGGTCATTGAGGCCCCACCATTCTTGAATGACAACCACGCCGGGGGCGCTGCGGCCCGTCGCTGGTTCGGTGTAGTAGCCGCTGCAGGTGCCGCTGTCGGGACGGGTAAAGTGAATCATGTCGCCCATGAAAATTCTCCTGAGGTTGAGGTGCAAGTCTCTAAAAGAGAGGCTGCGCCAATGCGAGATTACCTCTCAACGGAGCAAACGATAAGCGCCGAGGGTTAGACATCACACTTTCAGGCTTGACTAACGCTCAGCACGGCAAAAAATTGGGGTTGAGAGCGTCATCGGCGGTGAACGGCGGCAGGGTGGGAATGCGATCGCTCGGTAGCTCGCTTTTTTGCAAAACCTGGGTTCTGGCCCTAGCGTAGGACTCTCGAAAAAGCTCTCGCACCATAGGCCTGAGGCTGGGGCTGTCGTCCAGCAGCAGCTCTAGCTGGCCTCGTTGTTCGATCACTGTGTTGCGCCAGCCTCGGCTGTTTTGAGCTTTTTCCGATTCCCAAAACATCAGCTTTAGCAAATGCTCAAGAATGACGAGCAGGCGGCTTTTTAGCTCCTTCTTCTCGCTTCGCCCCATGCTGTCAATTTCTTCTATGAGGTTTTCCCAGTCCACCTGATCTAGGTCGTGATGTTTAAGCGCCTGAACGGTGTGCTGAATCCAGCGATAAAAGTCTTGGTCGTACAGACTGGACTTTTGCTCTGATGGGGCACGAGGCTGCATGGACTGACCGCACGGAGGAGTTGCTGACATTATAGAAAGCTTTCGCCAACCTCAGAATTTACGGCCAGATCGTATCCCTTGTGCCCTAGGCCCTGCTCGCCTACATACCCGGTGTGGCCAGGTTGCGGAAGCGGGTAAACTGCGGTTCGAACAACAGCTTGACGGTGCCGGTCGGCCCGTTGCGGTGCTTGGTAAGAATAATTTCGGCAATGCCGCGATCGGGGGTGTCGGGGTCGTAGTACTCTTCGCGGTAATGCATCATGATCAAGTCGGCGTCCTGCTCGATTGCACCCGAGTTGTGCGAGACAATGCCGTCTGCTAACCAGGATGCAGGCCCTGGCACAGTTAAGTCGTAGACAGGTTCTTCCCCCGCAGGCTCAATTGAAAGCACTTCATCCCAAAAAATGTCTGCTGCTACGATCTCCTTGAGTGATTCACTTTTCAAAATTTCGGCGTAACTTAGCAGCGTCTGCCGCGACGGGGCAAATTTAAAGTGTGCCGATCCTCCGTAGGACGTCCCTCGCAACGCTGCCATTCGACGGTGGCTAATACCTTGAGCCTGCATGTCGGCCCTAACCTGATTGAAGACCTCTTTTGGCAACGTATCGCGGTTGGGGTTTGAGACTATGCTCTCAAGTTTTAGTTGTAACGCCGCTGCGGGTTCTACCCTGGGGCCGAAAGCACCCACCTTAGCTAAAAACCTCAGTTGGTTAACGCTGCCCTGCACGTTAACCGTAAAACACTGGCTTGGTTGCCAAAATACCGAAGCCCAAATTCCTAAGCGCAAAAGCAAGGCAGCAATATCACGAGCTAGACCTTCGCTACTGGTGGAGAAAAATACGGCATCTCCCCCTCGGCCCTGCCGCACTGAGATACAGCCATCAGTTGCCCACAGGTGCCTCAAAAGTACACTAATCTGCTGATTGGCAAGCTGGAAGACCTGAGCTGGAATCCGCTTTTCCCTGGAAGGCTGATTAAAAATACCGAGTTGACGCAGCCAAAGATTGACGCCAGCAGGGTGCCAGCGATTGCCGTTGCCCGAGATCAGCAGTTGATGCCACTGGCCTCTACCTTTGTAGCGTTTGACGTCACAGCCAAACTCCTGCTCAGCGGCTAATTTGACCAGCTGACTATTGTCTTCCGAGGCGGTTGTGTATCGCATCGGCTGGCCCTTTAGGTAGCTACCGTCTCCGATTAGCTGGCCTAGCAGAACCAGCCGCAGCTCTGGCCAGGTTTCCGTTTGAGCGGGTTCAGGTAATGATTGAGCCACCGCGATGCGGCTGCCTTTGTTCAACTGACCCAAGCGTTGCCAACCGTCGAGCGTGTAGAGCCGGTGCTTTTCGGTGGCCCGAATTTTGCGCCCGCTAGCGGTGGTCAGCTCGTAAACCGGGCGCGTGCCCACCTGCCAAATTAGCTCGGCCTGGGCCTGGGTTAGCTTGCCCTGAGCGTCTAGGCTAACGACCTCTGGGGTGCTGCCCACCAGGTCTTGGATTGGCACCCGTCGTCCATGGGCGAGGACTACCAGGGTGTCGCCGGTCACACATTCCCGCAAATCGCTCATCATGGGTCGTTTGTTGGTGCGTGACTCGACGCCGCGACTGAGCTGCGAGAGGGCGATGATTGGCACGTTGAGTTCGCGGGCCAGACCTTTGAGCGATCGCGTCATTTTCGACAATTCCTGCACCCGGTTGTCGCCGCCGCCCTCCATCAGCTGCAGGTAGTCGATCAAGATCAGGCCCAGGGCACCGCCCTGT
Organism: Nodosilinea sp.; assembly: GCA_049646225.1. GTDB lineage: Bacteria > Cyanobacteriota > Cyanobacteriia > Phormidesmidales > Phormidesmidaceae > Nodosilinea. The sequence goes on along the minus strand of JBARVK010000490.1, from coordinate 6,793 downwards.
TCGGCCTGCAGGCGTCGGCAGCGCGATCGAATCTCAGTAACCGAAATGTTAGGGGTGTCGTCGATAAAAATTGGCATCTGGGACAGCACGCTGATGGCGTGGCCCAGCTTTTCCCACTCGTTTTGGGCAATGCGACCCGTGCGCAGGCGACTGCTCTCCATCTCCACCTCGCTGGAGAGCAGGCGGTAAACCAGCTGCACCTTCGACATCTCTAAGCTGTAGATTGCCACAGGGAGTTTCTGGAGCGCCGCAATATTGCGGGCAATATTCAGCACAAAGCTAGTGTTGTGGACGCAGATGTCGTTGGCGACAAAGTTGTGGGTGTTGGGGATGGTGAGGTCGTAGACCTGTTTAGTACCCTGGGGTTCGATCGCGACAATTTCATCCCAGTAGACATCACTGGTGGCGATGTGCTGAAGTTCTGGGTGCTCCAGGGCAGTGGCCAGGGCAAAGAGGCGATCGCGAGTGGGTGCCCGTTTGCCCGCATGAATATTGCTGGTGCTCTGGAACCCGGCGCGGGTGGCCAGAGACACCCAGGATTCGTCACCCTTGGCGACGCGAAGGGTGTCCCAAACTTCGACCGGAATCAGATCGCGGTTGGTTTGGTAGCGGCGGCTGGCCAATGCCGCTTCAACCTTTGCCAGCGCAGCTTCTTTGCCGAAGATGCCGATGTCCTGGCTAAAGGTTTTAATCGATAGCGCATCGGTTATATCGATCTGCCAGGCCGGGCGACGACTATCCTGGTACTTAACAGCGCGAGCCCTCAGCTGAGACACAATGCCAAATCGCAGCAGCAGGTGCTGAACCTGTCGGGCCAGGGTTTCACTAACCGTAGCGAAGCCAAGCTGGGCTTGACCGCTGGCCAGCACCGTAGCCCAACCGTCGGTGGCAAAGAGGCGGTTTAGAAAGAGGGCTAACAGCCACTTTGCAAGCCGAAACACCACTGCTGGAACCGTTTTTTGGTGGGCTGATTTGCCCCAAATGCCCTGTTCTTGTAGCCAGAGGGTAACGGTATTCTGGCTCATCCAACGGATGGTAGCGAGGCCACCTGGAGCCAGCTGCTCTGGGGCTACCTGGAGCAGTTGGCAAAGCCGCTCAAAGGTATCTGGATTGGGCACGCATTCCCCTTGCTGCCACAGTGTCACTAGGCTGGGGGCAACCCCTAGGGTTTGGGCAATCCGCCGAGCCGAGTGATCGCTAGCTTTGATCGATATCCGTAGCGATTGGCCAAAAATACTGCGGGCACGCCGCACGTCTTCACCATCAGCAGTGATGTAAAAGCTTGGAGTGCGTGTGTCCTGCGAGGTTTCTTTGCGAACCTTCACCCCCCGAAATTGCAAAGCTGCTGCGGTGAAATCCTTTTGAATAACCTGGTTTTCGTTGGTGAACTGCGGTGAAGTGCCGGTCAGACAGCCATCGCTGATTAAGTAGGCCAGCAATTTGACCTGGTACTCGGGCAAGGTTTCGGTGCCGAATACGGGCAGCACCCTGGGCACGGCAATTTTTTGGCCTACTGTCAGCTCCGCTAGGGGTCGCCAACCCTGAATAGTCAGGTAAGGATGACTTAGGGTCGTCTCAATTTCTCGCCCCGATCGCGTTCTCACCCGAAACACAGGTTTGTGGCCGTCGTCCACGTAGGCGCTGGGCTGAGCGAGCTGAAAGCGCCAGTTGTTCCCCAGGGTCAGCAGTGAAGCGGATTTCTCCTGGTAAATTTCGGCGATGGTCTTAAGGCTGCCATCGGCCAGCACAATCTGGGCGTCAGCGCTCAGACACTTGCCCATTGACGGTCTTGCAGCGGCGATAATTAGGTCTGAGCGCTGAAAACCCTGGGTCATAGCGTCGAGGTCGTAGAAGCCGCAGGGAATACCGGGCAGCACCACGCCGAGCGATCGCTGCTCGATCTCTGAAAACGTCTCAATCAAAATATCTGAGGTGGCCGTCAGTCCCCCCTGGGGTCGGGCTTGGGTAATGCCAAACAGCCGCTGCTCCGACTGATCCAGCACATTCTCCAGGGGTAGGGTGGTGTCGTAGCCCAGCTGGGCAATGTCGCCCCCGGCCTGGATTAGCATCCGGCGGGTGTACTTATCCATCACCAGGGTGGCGTACTGGTCGATGTTGGCGGCACTGATGGTGCGATCGACCAGCTGTGCCAGGCGGGTCTGGCCGCCGGCCTGCTCCAGCTTGCCGTTGTCTTTGAGCCACACGGCGATCGTCATCAGATCAGTGGGCTGCCCCTTGGCGTGCAGGGCCAGGGCGGCCTTATAAATATCGCGGTGGGCCCCAGTGTAAAAGGCGTCGGGCACCAGAATCTCCATCACCCGGCCAATGGCTTCAGGATCGAGCAAAATGCCGCCCAGAATGGCCTCTTCGGCCTCGATATTCTGGGGTGGCAGGCGATCGCTGACCGTATCAAACTTGAGATTTTGAACCATGGTGCAGGGGAAGTGAGGTAGCTCTAATTGTGCGACAAACCCGGCAGCTCTGGGGAACGATACCCAGCAGCCTAATAGTTTGTGTGTACTATTTATGAAAGCTTGGGACGCGTCAGCCGATAGAACCGAATCACAAAAATTATTCCAGCGGTAGTAACTCCAACGGACTGACCAATCCACAGCCCCACGCCCCCCAGCCCTAGCGAAAAACCCAGCACATACCCCGTAGTGAGGCCCACGCCCCAGAAGGCTAAACCGCTGAGCACCATCGGCATGCGGGTATCTTGCAGGCCGTAGAGCGCCCCCGAGGCCAGCCGCTGTACGCCATCGGCAAGCTGAGCCAGGGCTGCCACGAACAGCATCGGCAGGGCCAGGTCTACTATGGCAGCGTTAGCCGGATCGCGCACATTGAGGTAGAGACCAACAATCGGTTGGCGAAACAGCAGCAGCCCCAGGGTCGCCAGCAGCATGAAGGCTGCCGCGATCGCGATCGCGGCATACCCTGCCCGTCGCGCCTGGGCCATGTCCTGCTGGCCTAGGGCCTGACCCACCCGCGCCGTCGCCGCGTAGGACATGCCCAGCGGCACCATGAAAATGAGGTAGATCGTCTGGTAGACGGTCTGGTGCGCGGCCAGCACTTCAGGCCCCAAAATGCCCATTAGAAAGGTGACGACGGCAAACAGGCTAAACTCCAGGGCGATTGTAACGGCCAGCTCGCCTCCCATCACCAGCATTCGCCCGACTAGCCGAGGCTGAATTCGGTGCCACTGCCGCCAAAACTGGTACTGATTTAGGCCGGGGTGCTTGAGAATGTAAATCAAAAATAGGCCAAACATCAGCCAGTAGCTCAGCCCGCTGGCCAGCCCCAGGCCCCCCAGCCCCAGCGCCGGAAATCCCCAATTACCAAAGCCCAGGGCATAGTTGCCTGCGATATTAAAGGCCGTGCCCACCAGCACGATCGCAATTACCACCTGGGCCTGGGCCAGCGCTGAGACATAGCTCCGCAGCATGGCAAAGCCCAGCGCCGGCAGGGCACCCCACAAGATCCATTGAAAGTAGGGGGCGGTCAGATCAGCGATCGCAGCCGACTGCCCCAGCCGCAGCAGCAGCCCATCCATCTGGCTGAGTATGGCCATCAGCGGTAGGCTCAGCCCCAGCGATAGCCAAAGTCCCTGGCGGGCGATCGCCTCCACCTCTGACCGCTGCCCCGCTCCAAACGCCTGGGCCACCAGCGGCCCCACCGTCATCACTACCCCGCCTACAACGGCGATCAACAGTTGAAAGCAGATCGCCGCCAGCCCGCCCGCCGCTAGCGTATTGGCCCCCAGCTGCCCCATCATCAGGGTATCGATAAAGCCTACAGCGGCCTGGGCCACCTGAGCCCCAGCTAAGGGCACTGCCAGGGCTAGAAAGGCTCGCACCTCCGAGCCGATCTTGGCTTGGGCAATCGATCTTTCCTGAGTACGCATTGAGGGATCAAGCCCAACATGGTGAGATATACGATGCCATCGTAGAGAAGATCCCTCAGACTCGCGCTGTAGAGAAACCTCCTTGCCCCCCTCATTAAGGGGAGTTAGGGGGATCAGTCAGGTCGGGGAGAAAGGGAGCAGTCATAGATTTTAACGTACCGAAACTTCCCCGCTTGATCCCTACAGCATAGCCAGCCGTGACTTGAGAATGGCGGATTGGGCCTCGGCCTCAGCGAGGGCATCGCGGGCACCCTGCACGACCTCGGCAGGGGCCTTGTCGACAAAGCCAGAGTTGTTTAACCGTCCGGAGAGCGACTTGATTTCGGCCTCGACCTTGCCCAGGTCTTTTTCGACCTTGGCCCTGAGAGCATCGACATCGACCACGCCGGTCAAGGGAATCAGCACCTGCACGGTGCCGGTTACGCCAGCGAACAGTTTTTGGGGCGGTGCGGCTGGGGTATCTACAGGAGCCGGGGCGATCGCGCTGCGGCTGCCGTTTTGAGCCACTGTAGACTCAGGCACGGGCCGCGATCGTAGCGCAGTCGGTTGAGGGGATGGCGAGTCAGTGCCTAGAACCTTGCGCCGCCAGATCTGGTAGGTTTGGCCGAGCTGCTCGCGATCGCCCTTAGTGAGCAAATTCTGCCGCACGAAGCTGAAGGCGACCCAGAGGCCCACCAGTTCCATCAGGGTGCCAAAGATTGGCGTACTGTCGACGGCGGTCACCAAAGCCCCGGCAAACTTGAGCCCCACCAGCCCCGCAAAAATCCACAGCAGGGTAAAGGCCGGGCGGCGAATGTCGGCAAAGAAGGCCCCGGCGTAGTGCAGGGGTTCTTCAAACAGGGGCAGCATCGTGTGCCAGAAGTCTTGCACCTCAGCTATCACCCGGTTCTCGCTGAGCTTTGTCGACCGCTGGGCGTCACCTCCCACCGCAGCGGCGGGGGCCGTTGAAACCGGCTGCTTGCCGCCCAGAATCACCAGGGTATCGATTTTGCCCAGGTCTTTGATGTAGTCAGCGGTGTCGTGCAGAATGTGGCGCTCATCGGCGCTGTCACTCTCCAGAATGGTTTCGATCCGCAGGCCCGGTTTGATGCCCGCCTCGGCCCGCAGGTTGCGCACGGTGCGCACGGTGTTAAAGACCAGCGTAAAGCGCTGTTCCAGGTCATCATCAATCAGGCCGGAAAAGGTCGTGGGGTAGGGCTGCACGGCGAGGAACTGGTCGTCGCCCACCTGGTTGAGGGTGTGCCACAGCTCTTCGGTAATGTGGGGCATAAACGGGTGCAGCAGCTTGAGGATACCATCGAGCACAAAGGCCAGGGTTTGCTGAGCGGCGGTGAACTTCGCCGATCCTTCGCCCTGGAGGCGCGGCTTGACCAGCTCGATGTACCAGTCGCAGAAGTCGCCCCAGACAAACTCGTAAAGATCCTTGGCGGCTTCGCCCATGCCGTACTGGTCTAGGTTGTCGCGCACGCTCTGCACCACGCGGTTAAAACGAGACAAAATCCAGCGATCGGCCAGTTCCAGATTAGCCAAATCGGGTACGCCCAGGCTGGCGGCAGACTGCCCGCCCAGGTTCATCATCACAAAGCGGGAGGCGTTCCACAGCTTGTTAGTAAAGTTACGGCTGGCTTCGACTGAGACCGATTCGTCAGTTTTGCGATCGTACTCCAGGCGAATGTCTTGCCCTGCTCCGGTGACTTCGCGAATCAGGGTGTAGCGCAGGGCGTCGGTGCCGTACTTGTTGATCAGCACCAGCGGGTCGATGCCGTTATTAGCCGACTTCGACATCTTTTTGTTGTTTTCGTCGCGTACCAAGCCGTGGATGTAGACGGTTTCAAAGGGCATGGTGTCGGTAAAGTGCCCCGCCATCAGGGTCATGCGGGCCACCCAGAAGAAAATAATGTCGAAGCCGGTGACCAGGGTGGTGGTGGGGTAGTAGGTCTGGAAATCTTTGGCCGACTCATCGGGCCAGCCCATGGTCGAAAAAGGCCACAGACCCGAGGAAAACCAGGTATCGAGCACGTCGGGGTCGCGCACCAGATCGACCCACTCGCCAAAGCGATCAGTGGCTTTGGCCCTGGCTTCCTCTTCCGTAGCCGCAACGAAGAAGGGGGTATCGTCGGTAATTTCGCCGCCGGTTTCGCTGACGACGTACCAGGCCGGGATCTGGTGGCCCCACCACAGCTGGCGCGAGATACACCAATCTTTGAGGTTGACCAGCCAGTCGCGGTACACCTTGGTCCAGCGTTCGGGCACAAACTTGGGTTCTTGGCGGTTGTCTAAATAGTCCAGCGCGTTGTCCGCCAGAGGCCGAATCTTGACGAACCACTGGGTGGAGAGCAGCGGTTCGACGGGCACCTTGCCGCGATCGCTGTAGGGCACCGTGTGGTGGTAGTCCTCGATCCGCACCAGAAACCCCTCATCATCGAGCTGACGCACCACCGCACTGCGGGCCTCAAAGCGATCCAGCCCCTGAAAATGGGCCGTGTTTTCATTCATGGTGCCGTCTTTGTTCATGACGGTGATCATGGGCAGGTCGTGGCGCTGACCCATGGCAAAATCGTTGGGGTCGTGGGCGGGGGTGACCTTGACGCAGCCGGTGCCAAATTCCGCATCCACGTACTCGTCAGCGATGACGGGAATTTCACGGTTCACAATCGGCAGCGTCAGAGTTTTACCGACCAGGTCGCGGTAGCGCTCATCGTTGGGGTTGACCGCCACCGCCGTGTCGCCCAGCATGGTTTCGGGCCGGGTGGTGGCGACGATGATGAACTGGTCGCTGTCCTCGATGGGATATTTGATGTGCCAGAGATGGCCCCGGATTTCGATATTCTCGACTTCCAGGTCCGAAACGGCCGTCTGCAGTCGCGGGTCCCAGTTGACCAGCCGCTTGTC
>JBARVK010000489.1:0-2518 GCA_049646225.1 Nodosilinea sp. | reverse complement strand
CGGCGGCTTGTCTCGAACGCTTCCTTAACATAAATTACGCCTATTTTCTTTGCTTTAAATATAGTGCTTTGCTAATTATCGATATGAATCCCGAGAAGTATTGGGCTAAATAGTCATCCAAACAAAGTTACGATAAAGCTTTTGCAAGAGCACGGCGGCGGGAATAAATATTTTTTGTACTCTTGAATCTAGACTATCTACATTAGGGCTGCCCCCAATTGCACCCATCTTTCACTTTCAACTATTGGTCGTTTGACTCAAGAATTTAAAGGTTTAGACACATCCTTTCGAAAATTTTAATACCAAACTTTAGTTCAAACAGATCGCTTAATCAAAATATAGTCAGATTATGTGAATAAATGTTTTGGCTCTATATTGTCTATCAAAGTTGACGGGTAATGAACTATTTCTGAACAAGATAGGTTTGGATGCAACAATTTTATGCACATCCAAAAAGGCAAGAGCCCCTCCATAGCAAGTGCTTTACTCAATCTTAATCAGCTGCTCTGATTCTTTAAAGTAGCGTAAACTTATATGCTGCCGTTGGGAAATAGGGCGTCGTCCTGGTGATTTCGTTGGCTACATTTAAGCTTTTTTGCATAGCTGTAGTCAAGCGATTAGGGCAGTTCTAACCGCCACTGCAGAAACTGGGGAGCCCCGGGTACCACTTGGATCGTCTTAACCTATTCGGCTCTAACTATACCTTTGGATTGGAGAGAAAGGGGCATTCAGGGGGCGATCGCCTGCCCTAGGCGGTCAATAGCGCGATCGCCGCCAAAGCGGGCGGCAATGATGTCGTCGTAGGTGTCAGCGATGGTGACCACCGAGAGAATGCAGGTCTGTAGCTCCATCAAATCCATATTTTCGCCACCCAGCACGCTTTCCGCAAACAGCACCTGGTTGGCGCTATCAAGGTGAAATGCGCCGAATCGCATGCGCCGATTTTCGGTAAGCAAAAAGTGCATCAGGTCTTTGTCGACGGTGCTGCCGACGGTGACGCAGCTAGTGGCTCGCACCGTGGCCAGGTCGGCCTTTTCCCAGGGGTGCACCTCCCAGGGCAGCACCTCGACTTCGACCAGGGTAGAGCCGTAGAGAATGTCGAAGCGGGGGATGTCGGGGTAGGCCCGCAGGGTGTCTTTGAACAGAGCCGCGGTTTGCAGGTAGTCAGCGACTTTGGTGTAGGTGAGGGCCTCGACGTTGCTGGCGAAGGAGAGGGGCATGGGAGGGGGTAGATGGGTGGGCGAGTGGATGAATGGATGGGTGGGCGGGAAGAAACCGGGTTTCGTCTGAGAAACAAACAGGGCCAACTTCGAAGGGTGGGCAGTGCCCACCATCCCCTTTGGGTAAAGCCGATCGCTTTCGCCTGATCGCTACATGATGAACATTTTTTGGTCGAGGGATTTGGGGGCGTGGCTGTCGGCAAACTGCTGGGGGCTTTCGTCAGACTCTAGCCGCCCGTCAACCAGGTTGATGATGCGATCGGCCACGTCGAGAATGCGGTTGTCGTGGGTGACCATGAGAATGGTGCAGCCTTTTTCCTGGGCTAGGTGCTGCATCAGGGTGACGACATCGCGGCCCGACTGTTTGTCGAGGGCGGCGGTGGGTTCGTCAGCCAAAATCAGCTGGGGCTGGTTAACCAGGGCACGGGCGATCGCCACCCGCTGCTTTTGCCCACCGCTCAGAGCCGCTGGCTTGTAGTCGGCCCGCTCGGCCAGCCCCACCTGGCTAAGGATATTGACCGCCTGCTGGCGCTTGCCGCGAAAGTTGCCGGTTAGTTCCACGGCCATTTCTACGTTTTGGGCCGCCGTCAGCGACTCGAACAGGTTGTGGGCCTGAAAGATGAAGCCAATGTTGCGGCGGATCTCGACCAGCTGGCGGCTGCCCAGGCCGACTAGCTCTTGCCCCAGCACCCGCAGGCTGCCATCGGTGGCCGATCGCAGTGCCCCAATCAGCGTCAGCAAAGTGGTTTTGCCCGAGCCTGAGGGGCCGGTCATAATCACAATTTGGCCAGGGTGCAGATCGAGGCTGATGTCGTAGAGCACCTGCTTGCGCAGGTCGGCCTTGCCAAAGAAATAGTTGAGGTTACGCACCTGAATCGATGCCTCAGCGGCGATCGGGGGCGAACTCGGGGTTGTGGATGGTGCCGTCATAGCCCAAATACCTCTGCTGGGTCTGTGCGCTGCACTTTGCGAACCGCAATGGCACCGGAAATCAGGCACATAACAAATGTCATTATGTAAATGTTAACGATTCGCCGCAGGGTCATTTGAAACAGCAGCCCGGTGACGGCGGCCCCTAGGTTATAGAACAACGCGCTAATCAGTAAACCGGGGAGAAACCCCAGCACTGAAAGAATCATCGCCTCTTGCATCACCACCCCAAATAGGTAGATGTTGTCGTAGCCAATCGCCTTTAGGGTGGCGTACTCCGACCAGTGGTCGGCCACATCGGTATAGAGAATTTGGTAGACGAGAATAATGCCCACGACAAAACCCATGGTGGTGAGTAATGAGAAGAC
>JBARVK010000488.1:0-2740 GCA_049646225.1 Nodosilinea sp. | reverse complement strand
AAGTGCTAAAAGAGTATGGGCAAAAAACCGGGGAAAATCTGTAGCTAATGCCCTGAGGTCTCCCCAACAGTTACTGGTTGCATAGTTAAGATGCCACCAGCAATCATCACTTATGATGAACCAATTGCGACGGCTGTGGCACTGTTGCGGAATGTGAGGATAGTGATTGGCTATGGCAGGGTCTCAGCTTGAACAGTGGCAGGAGTCAGAACTCCAGCCCAATCTCCAGACCGACGATGCGGTGGAGGAGACGGCAACAGCAACGGCAATTACCCTAGCGCCTGCGCCACCGCCGCCACCTCGCCCTCGCTGGCAACGGCGGCTGGCGATCGCGGCTGGTGTGGGTGCCCTAGGCGGTCTGGGCGGTCTGCTGTGGTGGGTGTTTCTGCGCACGCTGCCTGCGCCCCATATTCTCGACCTATCGCCCTCCCAGAGCCAGTACGCTACCGCCAAAGCGGAGACCCCACAGCTGAGCTGGCAGGTGAGCCAGCCCCGCCAGGTTGAAACAATGCTTTTGCGCGGCTATGCCCCCGACGGCACCCTGGTCTACGGCCCTGAAACCTACGACCTCTCTGAGGGACTGCCTGTTAACCTGCTGCCCTACTGCGACCAGACCAGGCGACTGCTGACCTGCCGAGAGGTGCCCTTAGATCTGCGCGAGCCCGGTCAGTATCGCTTTGAGCTCACCCTGCTGCCCGATATGGCGCTCAACCTGCCGCCGGTAGTGGCCGAGAGCAGCCTGGTGACGGTGGCCGACCTACCCCAGCCAACGGTCATCGAGCTAGCCCCAGACCAGGTGATTTACTCCGAAGCGGGCACTCAGGTTTCGGCCAGCACCGCCAATATGGCCCCCGCCGTCACCGAGGCCGGCATTAGCGTGAGCTGGATTGTCACCCATCCTGAGACTCTGCAAGATTTGCTTCTGGTAGTCAAACGCCCCGACGGCGCTACCCTGGGCGGTCGTCGCTTTACCCTGCGCGACCCCGAAAACCCTAGCCAGGTGGCGCTCCCCGACTCACTGCAACCCTTCTGCCAGCTGCAAGACCGGCTCATCTGCCAGGGCGTACCCACCGGCATGCTTGAGGTGGGTGAGTACCAGTTTGAACTGACCCCGGTGCCGGTTAATCTGGGCGATCGCGAGCTCATCCCCGCCAAGCAGAGTGAGGTCGTCACCATTGAACCTCGCCCGGTACGCATTGCCGCGTTTACGATCAACGGGCGCGAGGCTCAACCCAAGTACCTGGTGCCGATTGAACCCGGTCAGCAGATCCCTGGGTTTCAGGTGGCCTGGCGGGTCGAGGGCGGGTCTACCGCCAAGGTCGAGCTGCTGCCCTCCCCCGGTACCGTGGGCCTGCAAGGTACCCTGTCGATGCCTCTGAGCCCGGCGGGTACCACCACCGTTACCCTGCGCGTGACCGACGGCCAAAACCCACCCCTGGTGCGGGCGGTTACCTTTGAAACCTTTAACCCCCGACCGAACCAGCCCGTGATCATCAACCAGGGCGGCGGCGCACCTAGCGGTAGTACCCCCGGCAGGTCTGAGAACGCTCCAACGTCCCAACCTGCGGCCCCGGCCCGCCCCCGCGACCCGCTGGGCGACAGCCTACGCGACCGGGAGACAGCCCCTGACGAATCGCTCTCAGACCTGCGCACCCGTCCGCCCGAAGACCTGGACTTGACGTTTTAGAACATCTCTATCTCTAGGCAGGGGTATGGCAAAGACGGATATTGATGCGGCAGATTACAGTTCGGTACTGCGATCGCTGATGGGTCAGGTCGGCCTGACCAGCTATCGATCGCTGAGCCAGGCCAGCGGCGTCCCGCGCTCCTCCATTGACGCCCTGCGGCAGGGGCAGGTGGGGCGACTGCGGGTGACTACCTTACAGCGCCTGAGTAAAGCGCTGGGGGTAACGCTAGCAGCACTGGTAGACAGGTTCAGCGATACCGGGCCGTCAGTACCAGCGAATTCTGAAACCGAAGCCGCGCCCCAGCTAACCGCCCTGCGCCAGGAATGCGATCGCCTTCAAATCCAGCTCGCCACCCAGACCGAAACCGTGCGCCAGCAGGTCCAACAGCAGGCGATCGCCCAGCTAGAACCCTGGCTGGTCCAGTGGCCCACCGCCGTCTACGCCGCCCAGCAAAAGCCCGATTTGCCCGCCCACAAGCTCATTCCTCTGGTGCGGCCCATCGAAGCTCTGGTGCAGTACTGGGGCGTGACCCCCATCGATACGGTGGGGGCAGAGGTGCCCTATGACCCCCAAATTCACCAGCCCCGAGCAGGTAATCCATCGCCGGGGCAAGTAGTGCGGGTCAGCCATGTGGGCTACCGGCAGGGCGATCGCCTGCTGTATCGGGCTAAAGTCAGCCCCATTCAACTCTAGGCAACAAACCTTAGACGACAGGTGACCCAATCAGGTGCCAGCTCAGAGCATTTTTCATTCTCACTTTAAAAATTCCATAAAGTTTGAGATTTGCCCTCAGTTCTTTACGGAATTTGGGCCTCAGCGTGGGAATCTTATTCGTGGGTGACGTCACTAACCGGGCCAGCCCAATCCGCCATCCTATACAGAAACCCACTTTCTAGACGAACTACTTATATCTGAAAAGCTCCTGGCCTTTGGGCCGGGAGCTTTTCGTTAGAGCAAAGCAATTTTGGATTTTATAGCCGTAGCCATCATTACGAGGACATTCCCCGCACTCTAGTCGCTGTCTGTCATTCCCGTAGCAACGGGAATCCATG
>JBARVK010000487.1:0-15897 GCA_049646225.1 Nodosilinea sp. | reverse complement strand
GTAAAAATTTGATTATCTATCCCTGCTTTTTAGGCCCAAAAACCTGTAAAAAAAAGGCCGCCCTAGGGCGGCCTTTTTTTTACAGGTTTTTGGGCCTAAAAAGCAGGGATAGATAATCAAATTTTTACTGTTACAGTGGACAGATTAACGCTCAGCTGGTACACTTGTTCCATGAAGAAATGACGTTGATGCTGCGGCTAAACCCTATGGAACCCTTGACGACTGCCCAACAAGAACTGTACGACTGGCTCATAGACTATATCCGAGCCAATCAGCACTCTCCGTCTATCCGCCAAATGATGCGGGCCATGAATTTGCGTTCTCCCGCCCCGATTCAAAGCCGTTTAGAGCATCTCAAGAACAAAGGCTACATCGAATGGAGCGAAGGCAAAGCTCGCACCATTCGGGTTCGGGATGATGTTCGCGGAGTGCCCATTCTAGGCACTATTGCCGCTGGTTTTGTCAACGAAGCCTTTACCGATGCCGTTGAGCGGTTAGATCTCAACGGCTTGCCCATTCAGTCGGGCGACTACGCCCTCAAAGTCACGGGGGACAGCATGGTCGAGGCCATGATTCAAGACGGCGACGTCGTCATCATGCGCCCGGTAAAAGACCCCCAGGGCATTCGAGAAGGGACCATTGTCGCCGCTCGGGTAGAAAGCGGGACGACCTTAAAGTCTTTCTACCGCCATGGGAATCAGGTGCAGCTCAAGCCCGCCAACCCCAACTACCCCGTCATGGAGTTTCCAGCTGACTTAGTAGACGTCCAAGGGCGGCTTGTTGCAGTGTGGCGCGGTATTGACCCCGACTTTGCTGTCTAGGATCTGTCTTAGGAAAATTCCATAGTGCTTTACCGCTGTTGCGTTTGGCTACAGCGGTTTTTTATCTAGAAGGCTTGTTGCGGAATAGCCGTCCCGGCTGTCTCCTCTCTAGCAACCAAAGCCCAAAGCTGCTCACAATCCTAGGCCAATCTGTCAGTGGAGTCAGCCTTTGGGGCACCCTCCTCAGGCTCATGGCCTTCATCAGCGAGTAGTTGAGGAGGATTGTTGAGCAAAGCCAGGCAGTCCTCTAAGGTTACTCTGACCGACTCGTGAGTGTACTCATCGTCGGGGTGAGGCGGCTGACCCGGTTGTTGAAAGTGAGGACGACTGTCGTAAATCTGCCCCCAGGTGACATCAGCCTGCCGCACCAGCTCGTAGAAGGTTTCAGGCGATCGCAGAATGGTCTCCAGCAGGTCTTTTAGGGCGGCGGTTGGGTTCTGCACGTGTCGGCTGAGGCGAGTTTGATCATCGCAGAGCCACTGTTCCAGCACCCGATGCAGCGCGCCGGGGCCGTCGGTTAACGAGTCCTTTAGAGCCTGTTGGGCCCCGTGTTTGGCCTGCACAAGCCGAGGAATGGGCGATGCCCCCTTCATAAAGGTGCCGGCCTCCTGACCAATGGCATCGGCCAGGGTAAAAGGACGACTGAGGCGCAGCTCTTGCTGGATATCAGGTAGTTCGTTGGTCGAATCGATGGCCATCGGCATTTGAGTCCAGGGTTTAAGACAGCCGCTTTTGCAGCTGTTGGAGCGTTTTATACATCTCTGGCAGGCGGCGGTAGACAGCTGACGCTTTGAGAAATACCTTGTAGGGCAGAGCTGGTGAACCGGCAACGGTCTCACCGGGAGCAACATCGCTGTGGATGCCGGTTTGGGCAGTAGCGATCGCCCCATCGCCAATCTTGGCCTGGTTGGCAATACCCACCTGCCCCGCTAGGATTACCCGGTTGCCCACGATGACGCCTCCGGCCATGCCCACCTGAGCGGCCATCACCGCTCCTTCGCCCACCTGACAGCCGTGGGCAATGTGCACTAGATTGTCGAGTTTAGTGCCCCGACCAATGCGAGTGGTGCCGACGGCAGGGCGATCGATGGTGGTGTTGCTGCCGATCCGCACGCCATCTTCAATGACTACAATGCCCGACTGCTCCATTTTTTCCCAGCCCTGGGCGGTAGGCACAAAGCCAAAGCCCTCAGCCCCAATCACCGCGCCGCTGTGGATGGCGCAGTCGGCCCCAATCTGCGCCCGCTCGTGAAGGACGCAGTTAGCGTGCAGCACGGTGCGATCGCCCACCTGCACCCCAGGATAAATCACTACATTGGGATGAATACAGACGCCAGCCCCCAGGGTCACACCAGCCTGAACCACGGCATTGGCCCCAATCGAGACCTGCTCGCCACAGATGGCGGTGGGATCGACTACGGCGCTGGGGTGGATGCCGGGGCCGGGCTGGTAGGGGGTGTAAAAGAGAGCTATGGCGCGGGCAAAGGCCAGACGCGGGTCGGGGGTGCTGAGCCAGACCAAGCCGCGATCGGTGGCCTGGGCCTGCAGCGCAGGGTTTTGAGGCAAAATCAGGGCGCTGGCCTGGGTCTTAGCCACAAAGCTGGCGAATTTGTCTCCTTCGATGTAGCTCAGCGTACCGGCCGAGGCCTGGTCAACGGCGGCTACCCCAGCAATATCGGGATCGCAGTTGGGGTCTGTCGTCAAACTAGAGGCCGTCGTAATCTGAATTTTGTCGGCAATGGTGCTGAACTTCATAGGAGCTGAGGATAGGATCTGGAAACAGGCGCAAAAACCAATCTGGCTTTTACGCTACCAGAAATGCGACGCATTCAACGTGGGGAGTCTGGGGAAAGAAGTCGGCAGGCTGGGCCTTGGTTAGCCGGTAGCCGCCCTCCTCCCGCAAAATTTTGAGGTCACGGGCCAGGGTAGCCGGGTCGCAACTCATATAGACGATTCGGGGCGGGTGCAGCTCGATTAGGGCATCGAGCACGGGGCGATCGCAGCCCTTGCGCGGCGGGTCCAACACCACAACATCCAGCGGATCGCTAAGGCTAGCCGCCGCCAGCGGCAGCTGTTCGGCCACATCGCCAGCGCGAAATTCTACGTTGTCGATGCCGTTTAGCCCGGCATTGATCAGGGCCTGGGCCACAGCCTCAGGCTGCACCTCCAAGCCCATAACGCGCCTGGTTTTTTGGGCCAGCGGCAGAGTCAGAGTGCCAACTCCGCAGTAGGCGTCAATCAGGGTTTCGCTGCCAGTGAGTTGCAGTTCATCTAGGATCACCTGCAGAACCTGTTCGGCCTGCTCGGTATTGACCTGGAAGAACGTCGTGGCATGAATCTGGAACCGCAGATCCGCAAAGATTTCCTCGATATAGGGCACGCCGTCTATAACTATGGTTTCAGCCCCAAAGATGGCGTTAGTTTTATCGGGGTTAAGGTTGACGCAGACGCCGACAAGATCGGGGTAGCGATCGCGCCACTCCTGGGCCTGCAATTCGATATCCTTCAGGTTTGGCGCGGTAGATACCAGGGTGAGCAGCATCTGCCCAGTGCGCCGCCCCACCCGCAGGGCCAAGTGCCGCAGTCGTCCCTGGTGCTTAGTCTCGTTATAAATAGACCAGCCCCGCTCCTGAATATCGCGCTTGACCTCCGCCAGCAGAGGGTTTAGACGCTCGTCCTGCACGGGGCACTGGTTGAGATTCACCAGCTTGTGGCTGCCCTGGCGAAAATAGCCCGCCTTGACCTGGCCTTCGGGCGATCGTCCTAGGGGGTAGGTGGCTTTGTTACGGTAGCCTAGGGGTGCCTCAGAGGCGAGGATGGGCAACACCACAGGGGCTTCAAATCCACCGATGCGAACCAGGGCATCGAGCACCTGCTGCTGCTTAGCCCCCAGCTGGGCCGGGTAGTCGATCGATTGCCACTGGCAGCCGCCGCACTTATCGGCCACGATGCAGGCCGCCCGCACGCGATCGGGCGAGGGCTCAAGCAGCTGCCGCACCTTGGCCCGGCCAAAGGTCGGTTTAGCCTGCACCAGCCGCGCTCTCACGGTGTCGCCAGGCACGGTGTCGGGCACGAATACGACCCGTTCCTGCCAACGGCCCAGACCATCTCCGCTGCTACTGAGGTCGGTAATCGCCAGATCAATTGTTTCCCCCTGCTGCCACTGGTCCATGGCTGTCTCCTGCAATGCTTTTCCAATCCGCCTATCGACTGTAGCAAGGGAAACGACCAATGGGGAAACCCGTGACCGAACGATACCTTAGAACGCTAATCATCCTGGCTGCGGAGGGCATTGATCGCCTCGGCGCTGAGCAGAGGTTTGAGCTGATTCTGAACGGTTTCGGGCTGATTACCCCAAAGCATTTTGCAAAAGGCACTTTTACCCTGCTGGCTAGCTCGATTAAATACAATCGCCAATTTTTCGCAGTTGGTGGTGTCGCCCATGGTGAAACCTCTCAAATGGTGTTGCCAGCATAGCGGCTCTGGGACACTAGCGCATGACCAGGGGGGGTAAAAAGTAAACTACCGTCCTCTGAAGAGAACGGCAGTCTTAACACCACACGATTTAGTTAGATTGAGACGCAGGCGGGATAGGGGAGATAGAACCCATTAGATTTATTCATCGCCCCCCTGTGCAACCTGCACCTAGCTTTCGGCAGAGATGAGTTCGCGGCGCTGTTCGGACTGGATCGTGACCTTGCCAGTATCGTCGACATCGACGGTGGCGGTGTCGCCATCACCTAGGCGACCCGAGAGAATCTCTTCGGCCAGAGTATCTTCGAGCAAGCGCATAATTGCCCGACGCAGCGGTCGCGCCCCGTAGCTGGGGTTGTAGCCCTCTTCCACCAGGCGCTCTTTGAAGCGCTCGGTAACCTGGAGATGGATGTTTTTCTCGGTGAGTCGAGCAAACACCTCCTTGAGCAGAATGTCGGAGATCTCCTTGACCTCGTCCTTGGTGAGCTGGCGGAAGACGATGATTTCGTCGAGACGGTTGAGGAACTCAGGCCGGAAGTACTGCTTGAGTTCTTCGTTGACCAGGGAGCGAATGCGGTTGTACTGCGACTCGGCTTGGTCTTGCTCAAACTCGAAGCCGAGACCGCCGCCGCCTTTCTCAATCACCTTAGAGCCGATGTTAGAGGTCATGATCAGCAGGGTGTTCTTGAAGTCAACCGTGCGCCCCTTGGCGTCGGTAAGACGACCGTCTTCTAAGATTTGCAGCAGCATGTTGAAGACGTCGGGGTGGGCTTTCTCGATTTCGTCGAACAGCACCACGGTATAGGGGCGACGGCGCACCGCTTCGGTGAGCTGACCGCCCTCGTTGTAGCCGACGTAGCCCGGAGGAGAGCCAATCAGTTTGGAAACTGTGTGGCGCTCCATGAACTCAGACATGTCCAGGCGAATCATCGACTCTTCAGAGCCGAAGAAGTAGGCGGCCAGAGACTTGGCTAGCTCGGTTTTACCCACCCCGGTAGGGCCAGAGAACACGAAGCTGGCAATCGGTCGGTTGGGGTTTTTGAGGCCCACCCGAGCCCGGCGAATGGCGCGGGAGATGGCTTTCACCGCTTCGTCTTGGCCGATTAGACGCTGGTGCAGGGTGTCTTCCATGTGCATCAGCTTCTCAGACTCGGACTCGGTAAGCTTGCTCACCGGCACCCCAGTCCAGGAGGCGACGATGTGGGCGATATCTTCTTCGCCCACCACGGGTTGATCTTCACCATCGGCGTCTTCGTTAACCTTATTCTGAGCAATCGCCCGAATTTCGGCTTTGATCTCCATTTCGCGATCGCGCAGTTCCCCGGCCTTGTCAAAGTCCTGGGAGCGGACGGCGTTGTCTTTGTCTTTGAGCACCTGGCGCAGCTCGCGATCGAGCTCCTTGGCCGCCGGGGGCAGCTGGGAGTTGAGCAGGCGCACCCGAGACCCGGCTTCATCGATTAGGTCGATAGCCTTGTCGGGCAGGAAGCGATCGGCAATGTAGCGATCGGAGAGCTTAGCGGCGGCCTCTAAGGCCTCATCGGCAATTTTGAGCTTGTGGTGCTGCTCGTAGCGATCGCGCAGGCCGTGGAGAATCTCAATGGTTTCATCCACGCTGGGCTCGCCCACCATCACCGGCTGGAAGCGGCGCTCCAGGGCGGCGTCGCGCTCAATGTGCTTGCGGTACTCATCGAGGGTAGTGGCCCCAATGCACTGTAGCTCACCCCGCGCCAGGGCGGGCTTGAGGATATTGGCGGCGTCGATCGCGCCCTCGGCGGCCCCCGCCCCAATTAGGGTGTGAACTTCGTCGATCACCAGGATGACGTTTCCGGCAGAGCGGATTTCATCCATGATTTTCTTCAGCCGCTCTTCGAACTCGCCTCGGTACTTGGTACCGGCCACCAGCAGACCAATATCGAGGGTGACCACGCGGCGATCTTCGAGAATGTCGGGCACGTCGCCGTTGCCGATGCGCTGGGCCAAGCCTTCAGCGATCGCGGTTTTACCCACGCCAGGCTCGCCAATCAGCACCGGGTTATTTTTGGTGCGTCGTCCCAGAATCTGGATCACGCGCTCAATTTCTTTTTGACGACCTACTACCGGATCGAGCTTGCCGTCAGCGGCCATCTGCGTCAGGTTAGAACCAAACTCGTCGAGAGTCGGAGTTTTAGTGCGGCCTTGACCGCCCCCGGCAGAGACCTCAGCGGTTTCACCCAGCATGCGAATCACCTGAGTCCGCACCTTGGACAGATCGACACCCAGATTCTCAAGAACGCGGGCCGCGACCCCCTCGCCTTCGCGGATCAGCCCCAAAAGCAGGTGCTCGGTACCAATGTAGTTATGGCCGAGTTGACGAGCCTCTTCCAGGGAGAGTTCAAGCACACGCTTGGCTCGGGGGGTAAAGGGAATCTCAACGGCAACGAAGCCAGAGCCACGACCGATGATCTTTTCAACTTCGATGCGCGCGTCCTTGAGGTTGACGCCCATCGACTTCAAGACCTTGGCGGCTACGCCTGTGCCTTCCCCAATTAACCCCAAGAGGATCTGCTCGGTGCCCACGAAATTGTGGCCTAACCGACGAGCTTCCTCCTGCGCCAGCATGATGACCTTGATTGCTTTTTCTGTGAAGCGTTCAAACATGATGGTATTAATCACCTGGTGCGTGCCGGATAGGCAAATTCTAGCACAGTGATTTTTATCGGTTGTGCCTTACCAAACAGCCGGTTTACCCTGCCTAGTTGGCACGCTCCTAAAACTGCAAAAACAGTTTGGGATCGCCAATGGTCAATAGGTTGAGATTTGAGAAAGTGTAAATTTTCTCAACTTTATAAGGTTCGGTTTCAGGTTCGGTTCATCACTATTTTTTGATCCACAATCTGCCAACCCTGTCGTTCTAGTCGGCCGCAAGCCCGACGGTATCGGTGGCGCAGGCGATCGTGAAATTCAGGCGTTTTTAAGGAATTTTGCCAGAGAATCAGGGCATCTTCGCCGTCAGCATAGTAGCGGCGGCGGCGACCTAGGGTCTCAAACCCAAAGGCTTCGTAGAGGGCCAGAGCACGACTATTGGAGGGACGCACCTCTAGGGTGGCGCGAGTAAGCGCGAGGTGATCAGCGGGGGCCATGCTGCCGTACGCACAGGCATCGATGAGCAGATTGACCAGCAGCCACTGGCCCAGGCCTCGCCGCTGATAGCGCGGATCGATAGCTAGCACCGTGATGTGGGCCTCATCTAGAATGGCCCAGTAGCAACCCAGGCCCAGCAGAATAGGCGTTTCTAGGTCGGGTTCCCCAACCAGGTTGTTCCCCCTTTCATCGACCCTAGTGGCCCCAGTCGATTCTGCTGAATCGGCGAGGTCTGAACCTCTAACCGGGTCGGTTGGCCCGTCAGTCATCGATGCAATCGATAGATTAGCCACCTCTGCCTGGCTAGCATTGGGGTCATGTACCAGCATCAGCAGGCGGCTATTCGGACTATCAACTTCTCGTCTGTAGGTTTCAGCTGACCAGAGCCCACCTAAGGACCGTTGGTCGAGCGCCACCAGGGCAGCCACGTCATCGTGGTTCGGAGTCCGACAGGAAAGGTAGCCCACGCTATCAATTGGCAAAAAAAGCGAATTGGCAAAAAACTGGCACAGCCCTTAATTGTACACTGGGGGTTGGGCGCGGCGCGATGGTCTCAAGCTCAACCGAGGGGACCACCGCCAGTCTGGAGTCGCGGCTGTCTCTTGCAGCTTTACTTAGGCTACAGCTTGACCTCAACCCCCGAAAACTCTTTTATTTCTGTGAGCGCAACGTCTATGGTTTCGACTTCTCCCCTGCCGGCCTCGACCGCCGACAGCCGCCAGTACCTTCCCCCCGCCGACTCAGCTGGCTCGCTATCTCCAAACCAGCAGCTTTTACCCCTAACGGCTGCCGTTACCCCTAGCCATCACCTGAGCGTGGGCGGCTGTGACATCGTCGAGCTAGTCGAGCAATTTGGCACGCCCCTCTATATCTTAGATGACCACACCCTGCGCACCGCCTGTCGTCAGTACCGCCAGGGCTTTGAGCGCTACTACCCCGGTGAGGCGCTGGTTCTCTATGCCTCTAAGGCCTGGAGCTGTATGGCAATCTGCGCGATCGTGACCGATGAGGGGCTGGGCATTGATGTGGTCTCCGCCGGGGAGCTTTTGACCGCTACCGAAGCCGGTGCTGCCCCCGCCAACATTTATTTTCACGGCAACAACAAGTCTGCCGAGGAGCTAGCCCTGGCCGTTGAGGTCGGCTGCCGAATTGTGGTCGACAACTGGCTAGAGCTGAAGACCCTGGGCGAGATTGCGACCCAGCAGGGCAAAACCGTGCCAATTTTGCTGCGGGTCACCCCCGGCATCGAGTGCCACACCCATGAATACATTCGCACTGGCCACCTCGACAGCAAGTTTGGCTTCGACCCCGACCAGATTGAGGCCGTCTTTGAGTTTTTGAGTCACCAGCCGCAGCTCCACTGTCTGGGGGTGCATGCTCACATTGGCTCACAAATTTTTGAACTTAACCCCCACACCGACCTGGGCGGCGTCATGGCCCAGTGGCTGGTGACCGCCCAGCGCTACGGCCTCACCCTGACCGAACTCGATGTGGGCGGGGGCCTGGGCATTCGCTACACAGAAGGGGATGACCCACCGAGCATTGATACCTGGGCCAAGACGGTGTGCGATAGCGTCGTGGCCGCCTGCGAAGCCCAGCAAATACCGCTGCCGCGGCTGCTGTGTGAACCGGGGCGATCGCTGGTAGGCCCGGCCTGTGTCACCGCCTACCGAGTGGGCAGTCAAAAGGTAATCCCCGGTCTACGCACCTACGCCTCGGTAGACGGCGGCATGTCGGATAACCCCCGCCCGATTACCTATCAGTCGGTGTACCGGGCCCTGGTGGCCAACCGCATGACCGCTCCCCTGGCCGAAACCGTAACTCTGGCGGGCAAACATTGTGAGTCAGGGGATATTCTTATTAAGGACGCGGCTCTGCCCGAGTTGAAGAGTGGGGATGTAGTTACTATTGCGGGCACGGGTGCCTACAATTACAGCATGGCTTCGAACTACAACCGGGTGCCTCGGCCTGCGGCGGTGCTGGTGGCCGAGGGCGACGCTAGCTTGATCATTCGTCGGGAAACCGTAGCCGATTTGCTTCGTCAGGACTGCTTACCTGAAACCCTGCGGCCCAAAACCGAGTCTACCTAGCCCAGCAACCGTTGCTAGCTTTGGACAGGATTCTGCCAGGGGTCGATTGGGCCGCCCTATCGCACAGCCGCTCAGGCACCATCCTCTAACGCTGCATGAACTACCTCTGGGAGCAATGGCTAACAAACCTTGACCAGGTTAGGTTAGTGCTTCAGGCGCTAGATATTGCGCTGGTGCTGTTGCTCAGCTACGTAGTGCTGGTGATCATCGGTGAGCGTCGTACCCTGTGGATGGTACGGGGGCTAATCTTTTTGATGCTGGCCGCGGCGCTGAGCAAATTTTTGGGCCTGGCCCTGCTGGGGTTTGTGCTCGACAAGCTGGTGATTGGTTCGGCCGTGGCCATGGCCTTTATGCTCCAGGGGGAGTTTCGGCGGCTGCTGGAGCTGCTGGGCCAGGGGCGGGTGTGGGAACTGCTCAGCCCCTCCCGCGAGACCATGCCCCAGCCCGACAACGTGATTGATGAAATTGTCGATGCGGTCAAAGAACTCTCGCAGAACCGTACCGGAGCGCTCCTGATTCTCGAAATTGAAAAGCCCATTGACGAGCGAGATTTTACGGTACCGGGGGTACGCATCAATGCGGAAGTCTCTAAGGAACTGATTCAAACTATTTTTCAGACCAGTACTCTGCTCCACGATGGGGCCATGCTGGTGCGCGGGTCCCGCATCGCCGCAGCGGGGGTGATTTTGCCCATTTCAGAACGGGTGGCCTCACGGCAGCTAGGCACCCGCCACCGGGCCGCGATGGGCATTACCGAACGGGTGGAGCACTGTCTCTGTGTTGTAGTATCCGAGGAAACAGGCTCTATTTCTTTGGCGGAAGGCGGTATTCTAGATCGGCCTCTGACCAGCAGCCGCCTGCGCAGTATTCTGCGGTCCAAGTTTTCGAAATCGGTCGATCGCGAGGCGGTGGCTCCCCAACTCAGAAGCCTTGGTCGGCGGCTGGTCAGCCTTGGAGTTGCCTACGTGCTGCGCTTGTTTCGTCTCCCTTCATCGTCTCCCCGAGAGAAAAAATGACCACCAAGCCTGTTGTTCGCTATGCCCTACCTGCCGACCTCCAGCCCGATCGCCTGCCCCAGCACGTAGCGGTGATTATGGATGGCAACGGGCGCTGGGCCAAACAGCGGGGGCTGCCGCGCATTATGGGCCACAGGCGCGGCGTTGACACGCTCAAAACCCTGCTGCGCTGCTGCCGCGACTGGGGCATTGGGGCCCTAACGGCCTACGCCTTTTCAACCGAAAACTGGGGCCGCCCCATTGAAGAGGTGGACTTTCTGATGGCGCTGTTTGAGCGGGTGCTGCGCCAGGAACTACTGGAAATGATGGAGGAAAACGTTCGCATTCGGTTTGTGGGCAATCTGGCGGCGCTGCCGCGATCGCTGCAGGGCGAAATTCACCAGGCCGTCACCCAAACCCAGGGCAACCACGGCATTGAGTTCACGGTGGCGACTAACTACGGCGGTCGCCAGGAGATTGTGCAGGCCTGCCGCTCGATCGCTGAACAGGTGCAGCAGGGCAAGCTCAACCCTGACGAGATTAGTGAAGATCTGTTTGGCCGCCACCTCTACACGGCGGGCATTAGCGACCCGGATCTGCTGATTCGCACCAGTGGCGAAATGCGGATTAGCAACTTCCTGCTGTGGCAGCTGGCCTACGCCGAAATTTACGTGACCGAAACCCTCTGGCCTGACTTTGATACCTCAGAGTTTCATCGGGCGATCTATGCCTACCAGCAGCGCGATCGCCGGTTTGGCAGAGTCAAGGGGTAGCGGGTCGGGAGCGAGGGGGCGAGGGAGCGAGGAGGCCGGGCGGGCACTGGGTCTAAAATCCTGCTTTCTGAGGGATATGAATTTTGATGGGAGCCAGTACAGTGGGGCTACCCCTTAAAGATCGTGCCCGTCTGTAAAAGGGTTCTGTTCAAAATCCCGACTTTAAAGCTCGAAACCGTTCAAAATCCTATGAATCTCCCCACTTGGATTACCGTCTCCCGTCTGCTGGGCGTGCCTCTATTACTCGTTCTGCTTCAGGCCCCAACCGCGACCCAGCGCTGGTGGGCGGCAGGCCTTTTTGTCGTAGCAGCGGGTACCGACTGGCTAGATGGCTACCTAGCCCGGCGGCTCAACCAGGTGACCGACCTGGGCAAGTTCTTAGACCCCTTGGTGGACAAGCTGCTGGTGTTTGCCCCGCTGCTCATGCTGATCGAACTGGGTCAGGTGCCCGCTTGGGGCGTCTTTTTGATCGTGGCGCGGGAGATTACGATCGCGGGCTGGCGCGTCAACCCGGTGCTGCAAGCGGGGGGCGCGGTGCCAGGGGCGAACCTGTGGGGCAAGGCCAAGACCGTTGTGCAGATTGCGGCGATCGCGCTGCTGATTGCCCCTCACCCGCCTGCCCTGGATCTACTGGCCCAGGGGCTGTTTTGGCTAGCCGTGGCGCTCACCCTAATCTCAGGGTTGGTCTATCTTTGGCCGCAGCTCCAGCCGCGCCGCGCCACGTAGGGTTTCGTTGGGTTTTGGGAGCATTGGCCAAAGCAATCAGAAAAAGTCGTGCGGTTTGATCAAGTCTCTGCCGAGTGTCTGCTAAACTAACAAGGAACTTCTTGTTCTTGGAAGCGTGGCTGAGTGGTCGAAAGCGCCTCCCTGCTAAGGAGGTAGGGGAGTAAACCTTCCCTCGTGGGTTCAAATCCCACCGCTTCCGTATTTGACCCGAGAAAAGCCGCTGAGGTGAGTCATTCATTTCAGCGGCTTTTCTAATGGTCTTTTAAAAATACAGGTGTACTTAGGGTTCGCCCGTACTGTAGGCTTAGGACAATGGTGCTGATGTACCCATGATTCCTAAGCACATTACCCTCAAGAATTTTCTCAGCTATCGCGATGCCAGCCTCGACTTTAGCGGGCTGCACGTGGTCTGCGTGGCCGGGCCTAACGGGGCGGGAAAATCATCGCTGCTGGAAGCGATCGCCTGGGCGCTGTGGGGCCAAAGCCGGGTCGCCGCCGATGATGACATTATTCATCAGGGTGCGGTAGAGGCCAGCGTTAGTTTTCAGTTTCAGCAGGGCGAACACACCTACCGGGTCATGCGCAGCCGTCATCGCAGCCAGGGCACTAGCCTGGAGTTTCAGGTCTATACCGAAGCGGGCTGGCGGGTGCTGACCCAGCGCGGGGTGCGGGCAACCCAGGGGTTAATCTGCCGCCACCTCAGGCTTGACTACGACACCTTTGTCAACTCGGCCTACCTGCGCCAGGGGGTCGCCGACGACTTTATGCTGAAGCGGCCCGGCGATCGCAAACAAATTCTGGCGGACCTGCTCAAGCTCAACCACTACGATCAGCTGGCCGAGCGGGCTAAAGACCAGGCCCGGCACGCCAAGGTCGAAGCCACCTTGCGCCAAACCCAGATCGACGAGCTGATGGCCACCTTAGCTGACTACGAGCCCACCCTAGGGCGTCAGGCGCAGCTTCAGCAGCAGCTGCACCAGCTAGATCATCAACAGGCGAGCGATCGCGAGCAACTGCAGCAGCTGCGCGCCCTGGCGCAAAACCACCGCAGTGTCGAACAGCAGATGCAGTTGCAGCGCCAGCAGCAGGGTCACTTGACCACCCTGTGGCAGCAAACCGAGGTCACTCTGGCCACCCTAAATGCTCAGCAGCGGCAGCGAGAAGCCCTGCTCGCCCAGGCCGCTGCGATTGACGCTGGTGTTGCCGAGCTGGCGGATTTAGAAGCCGAAGATACCCAGCTTAACCAGCAGTTTCAGCAGTATCAAACCCTGCAGGCCCAGCGCCAAACCCTGCAGGCGGCCTGGCGGTCCCACTCCCAGCAGACGCGCAATCGCCTCAGCCAAACTCAGCTGCAGCTCGCCACCGTACAGGGGCAGCTCGCCGATCTCAGCGAACTCCTAAACCAAAGCGAGGCGATCGCCGCCAGTCGCCAGCAGTTTTTAGACGCCAAAGCTCAGCTCAAACACCTCGATGCCCTACAGCTGCAGACCGAGCCGCTGGTGCAGCGCCGCCGCCACCTGGAGGCAGAGCTACAGCAGGCCCAAACCCGCCTGCAAACCCGTTTCGAAGAACTCACCGCCAGCGCTCAGCAGCTCCAGCAGCACCAGGGCGATCGCCCCCAGCTGCTCGCCACTGCCCAGGAGATTTCTGACACCCTGAGCTACCTAGAGCAGCGGCGGGCCTACCAGGAGCAGGTGCGCGAAAAGGGGCTGGAGCGGCGCAGCTTTATGGAGGTCTTGCAGGCCAACCAGCGCCGCTGCGAAACCCAGATCGCCCAGATTGGCCAAAAGCTGGGTCTGCTGGCCCAGCCTGAGGCGGCTTGTCCCCTCTGCGATCGCCCGCTAACCGCCCATCACCGCGCCATCGTCGAAGGCCGCCACCGCCACCAGCAGCAGGAGCTGCAGGAAGAGATCTGGGTAATTCGCGAACAGCTCGCCGTCTCTGAGCGAGAAATTCAGGTGCTGCGCCAGGAGTACCGAGCTGTCGAGGCCGAGCTAGAAGCCTACGCCCCGGTGCTGCAAAAGCAGGGGCATCTGACAGCTCAAATGGCCTCTCAGGCCACGGTACAAGAGCAGCTACAGAGCCTAGAAACCGAGCAAAAACGCCTGGAGCAGTGCCTCAGCAATAACCAATACGCCCTCGATCGGCGGGCTGAGCTTCACCACATCGACCAGACCCTGGCCCAGCTAGCCTACGACGATCGCAACCACGCCCTGGTGCGGGGGCAGGTCGATCGCCTGCGCTGGGCCGAGATCAAGCACCGCGATCTGGTGCAGGGGCAGCGGCGACAGCTGCAGCTCAGCCAGCAGCAGCAGGGCCTTGAGGCCGAGCTAGCTGAGCTTGAAGCCGAGCTGGCCCAGCTGCAGCAGAGCGAGTCGGGCCTGGCTCTGGCGGCGGTTCAAACCGCTATTGAGCAGCTCCCTTACCGAATCGATCGCCACCAAGAGGTGCGTCAGGCGTTGCTAGAGGCCCAGGTGTGGCGACAGCGACACCGCGATCTGGAGCAGGCCCGCCAGCAGCAGGCGGGTCACACCACTGAGCTGGCCCAACTTGAGGCCCAGTCTCAGCAGCAGCAGCAGGAATTGGCCCAGCTCAGCGAAACGATTTCGGCCCTGGAGGCCGAGGAGCAGGCTCTAGACTATAACCCCAGCACCGTAGATGCTCTGGAGAACGCGATCGCCAGTCGTCAGCACCAGCGCGATGCCCTGCTGGCCCAGATGGGGGCCTTAGAGCAGTCTCGCCAGCAGCTCGAAGACCTTCAGCAGGGGCTAGCCCAGCGACAGCAAGAGCTAGCCGCCGTGCGGCAGCAGCAGCGGGTGTACCAGGAGCTGGCCCACGCCTTTGGCCGCAACGGCATTCAGGCCTTGATGATCGAAAACTTGCTGCCCCAGCTAGAGGCCGAGACTAACCACCTGCTGGGCCGCCTCAGTGCCCACCAGCTGCACGTGCAGTTTGTGACCCAGCGAGCCGCCAAACGCGGTCAGGGGATGATCGACACCCTAGATATTCTGATTGCCGACGCCCGCGGCACCCGGCCCTACGAAACCTACTCCGGCGGTGAGGCGTTTCGGGTGAATTTTGCCCTGCGGCTCGCCCTGGCTCGACTGCTGGCCCAGCGATCGGGCCTGGCCCTCCAGCTGCTGATTATCGACGAGGGGTTTGGCACCCAAGACCAGCAGGGCTGCGATCGCCTGATTGCCGCCATCAACGCGATCGCCCCTGACTTCGCCTGCATTCTCACCGTTACCCACATTCCCCACTTTCGAGCGGCTTTCCAAAACCGCATTGATGTCGCTAAAACCGCCCAGGGCTCTCAGATCTCCCTCTCTGCCTAATCGGCGACTCGGCAATTGTTAAGGAAATGAGTCATTACTCAGATTTCTATTAACATTCCTCCAAAATTTTAAGAATCCCATCCCTGACAATCCTGAAAATATGTCTTCTGGAATGCAACACACCCACTTCAAGGGCTTTAATCTAAGGGTTATGGCCTCATCTGCCCGGGCTAGCCTAGGTATTAATAGCCATTCACGATTTCTTTAAGAAATGTTACACTTGTTTACACAAAGCAGTTAATACGTTTTTACCCATGAGTGCTGTTGAGATTCTTTTAGAGGTTGGCGCTGCCCTGGTTGTAGCCGGTGCAATGCTCAAGCGTCGTTCTGAACAGGCCGCCCTCGAGGCTGAGCCCGTGCCGGTGCCGGTGCGGTCTCGCCCCTAGGCCATCGAGCCCAATTCATTAGCTAAGGTAGCGGATCGTACCAATACCCCAAAGACCGCTGGAAGCGATCGTCCCCGGCGGTTGGGTTGTCTACCTATTCAATTGTTCCTGCGACGCTGTTCCCCAAGGTTGCCAAGTTATGAGAGCTGTGCAAAATTCCACGGACCTGGTGCGCAC
>JBARVK010000486.1:0-5229 GCA_049646225.1 Nodosilinea sp. | reverse complement strand
CCTGACGCATGCTTAGGAGAGCCTTCCGCTATCGACCTGCACCAGGTTCTGCAAGAAAACCAGCGGCTGCGCCAGGAAAATATTGACCTCCGCATGGCCCTATTGACCACGGCTGAGCATGGTGATCTGATCGAGGCCGATCTGCACAGCACCAATCAGCGCCTGCAGGCCGAAATGGCCGAGCGGCTGCGCGCCGAGGCCTCCCTCAAAACCCTGATCGACCTGATCTCGCGTCAGAAGGCCGATTTGGAGATCATCATGCACACGATTATGGAGCATGGCGATACCCTCGATACCCAGTGGCACCAGAAATTTTGCGCTGCTATGGTGCGTGCCGACATCGACGGGCTGACCCAAATTCCCAACCGCCGCCGCTTTGACGAGTATTTGGTACAGCAGTGGCAAGAGATGGCGCGAGAACAGAGCCCGTTGGCCATTGTTCTCTGTGATATTGACGCCTTTAAAATCTACAACGACACCTACGGTCACCTGGCTGGAGACACCTGCCTGATGCAGGTGGCCACTGTGCTGCGCCACTGCCTGCACCAGGCGGGCGATCTGATAGCCCGCTACGGCGGCGAAGAGTTTGTAGCCGTTTTGCCCCGCACCACCCTGGCCGAAGCCCAGGTGGTAGCCCAGCGTATCCAGCGGGAAGTCTTAGGATTGCGCATTCCGCACCAGCACTCCCCGGTTGCCCCCGTGGTCACGGTCAGCATTGGGGTGGCGGGCACTATTCCCCAGCCCCCGGCTAGCGGTGCCGACCTGCTGCAGCGGGCAGATGAGCAACTGTATCAGGCTAAGCGGTTAGGCAAAAACCAGATTTTTGCCGCCAGTGTCTAAAGGCTCCGTTCGCGTACGTTGTCTAATTTTTGCGGCTCACCGGAGTTGGTTGATTGATGAGTTCTACCCAAATGACTAATCAGTTTGGTCGCTTTGCCACCTGTCTGGACAACAGCAAAGAATACCTCACCATTTGCTTTTCGCCCTCGGCTTCGGCGCGGCAGCAGCGGTGGCGCAACTATGGGCTATCGGCAGATTTTTTGGGCGACTATTTTGCGACCTTTTTCCCTGGCGGCTCCGCAAAAGATGGAACTGCAGACGAGCTCATGCAGCGCGACACCGTTCGAGCAGCGATTAGCTATATTGCCAATGAGCTGCTCGAAAACGCGATTAAATACCACACCGATCGCTCCCCAGAGCCCATCAGCATTTCGCTTTTTTTGTACGAAGACTATATTGTATTTCAGTCGCTTAACCTGGTCGAACCGCTTTTGGCTGAGCAGTTTCAGGCGTTTATCCAAGATATTCTCAATGCGGTCGATTTTGATACTCTGTTTGCTCAGCAGCTTGAAAAAGCCGCCACAGGCCACGGTGAATCTCACATGGGCTTTTTGACCATGATGGGTGACTATGGCGTGGAATTTGGCTGGGGGTTTGGCCCTCAGCCCCAGCTGCCGGGATTGATTCAAGTCGATGTGCAGGCGTATCTCAGCTTAAAGGCTGCTTTTTAGTCACTGGTCGCTAATTTAAGGCGACAGGAGCGCACCCTAACCAGTAGTAGCCCTAGGCTCAGGTTCTATTGCCGGTCTTTTATGCCTACCTCGATCTCGATTTCTGCCATGACGCCTGACTCTACCATGATTGAAACTGAAGACTATCGCGTGTACTACCGGGCAGACGCGGCCACCGTAGTGCTGGAGGGATTTCTGCGCCTAGACGGCATTGAAGCCTACCAGCCGGTCATGGATCTGCTGCTGCTGGCGGCGGAGCATGACCCCTGTATTATTGACCTGCATCAGCTTGAGTTTCTCAACAGCTCTGGCATCAGCATGCTGTCGATGTTTGTCGTCAAAGTGCGCGATCGCGGCACTACCCGGCTTAGCTTTCGCGGGTCTGAGACCATTCTCTGGCAGACGCGATCGCTCAAAAACCTGAAGCGACTGATGCCAGACCTGCACATCGAGATGCTGGCCGCCCCGAGCAGCTCTTCTTGAACGGGATAAACCTGAACAAAAAAAAGGCGCGACAGGCTGCCGCGCCCTCTGCATCAACTCTGCTCTGAAACGTGAGCGGAGTCGGGTAGATGCATTACTGGTTGGGGAGGTTGCCGGGCCGCACCGTAACGGTCTGCTCGCGGCCCTCGCGCTGTAGGGTGAGGGAGAGATTTTGCCCCACTGTAGATCGCTCTACGGCCTGCTGTACGGCGGTGCTTTCGGTCACCGGCTGGCCCTCGATCGCCACAATGATGTCGCCCTCCCGCAGCCCCCCCTGGGAGGCCGGAGAGTTGGGCATGACGCGGCCAATCAGCACGCCCGAGTCGGCTTCGACGGAGAAAGGCCGATTGGGATCGCTATTGATGTTTTGCTTCAGCTCCGGCGTCAGGTTCACCATTTGAATACCCAGGTAGGCGTGCTCGACCCGACCTGTTTCGATCAGCTGCGAGCTAATCCGCTGCACGGTGTTGATCGGAATGGCAAAGCCCAGGCCCTGCGCCCCTTGAATAATGGCGGTGTTGACGCCAATCACCTCACCGTTGAGGTTGAGCAGCGGCCCGCCAGAGTTGCCGGGGTTAATGGCGGCATCGGTTTGAATGAAGTCAACCCGCTTGTCGGGGACGCCCACCTCACGGCTGGATCGGCCGGTGGCGCTGATGATACCAGCGGTGACGGTGCTGTCGAGGCCCAGGGGATTGCCGATGGCGATCGCCCACTCACCGGGCTGAAGTTGGTCTGAATCGCTGATCGAGACGGCGGGCAGATTTTGCGCATCGATTTTGACCACCGCAATGTCGGTCACCGAGTCGGCCCCTAGCACCTCGCCGGTAAACGAGCGTCCATCGGTCAGGGTGACCTGCACTTCGTCGGCCCCGGCGACCACGTGGGCGTTGGTGATAATGCGACCGTCAGCGGAGGTAATAAAACCAGACCCAACGCCCCGCTGGACCTGCTGCTGCTGGGGGGCAGCTCCGTTATCGCCGAAGAACTGGCGGAACATGGGCGGCAGGTTAGTCTGCACGGTGCGGGCCGCGTCAATGCGCACCACTGAAGGCTCTACCTGGCGAACGATATCGGCAATCAGGTTAGGACTAGACACTGAGGGAGCCACGGCCAGGTCGTTTTGACGACCGCTGGACTGAGGCACCTGGGCCTCGGGGGCGGGGGTAGCTGGCTCGTCGTTGTTGTTCCAAAAGCCGTTATCCCAAAAAACATCGGTGGTGGTAGGAGCACTGGCACCGGTGGGCTGCACCAGGGCATTTAGGGCCTGACCGCCGACGGTAGCAATTCCAGCGCCCATCAGCACCAGCGCCAGCGATTTAGCGGCGGGCCGAAAATTGCGCCCCGAACCCCGCTCAGCGTTATGCCCTAAGCCTTGTCCAGAACCATCCCTTTTCATTGCTGTTACCTCGGTTGAATCTCGCATGATGTTTACAACAATAAAGTCACGGTATTGCGCCGGGGTGGCGGGGGCATGGCAAAGCTGTGACACTTCGACGCAACTGTCTGTGGCAGGCCCAGACCCAGAATAAGGGTGAGAATACCAATGGACTACCCTGACTGGCGCTGCTGATTATAGGTACGTTTGGGCTGCGAGAGTACTCAGGTCGTCAAAGCGGTGGTTAACCATTGGCTTTAGCGCCTAAGACTGGGGAAAAGAGGCTGCCGGGCAATCTATTGTAAGAAGGTACGTTGAGAGTCTAAATCCCATGCTAAACACCTGGCCATTGTCTAAAACCCTGACCAGTCTTGGTCTGGCGCTAATGGTCGCCACCGCCGCCTGTCAACCGTCGCCGCCTGCCGAGGTCGATCAGCCCCTGGCCGAACAGCCCGCCGCTGGCGAAGACGGCACTGCTGGCGACCCTGAAGCGACCGATGTCGTGGTGATTTTGGCTGGCGAAGGCATTCAGCTGGTCGACACGGTAACCGGATCGACGGTGCCCCTTGAATTTAGCGCCGAGATGCCCATGGTCGTAGACACCGTGAGCCGGGCCATCGGCGAATCCGAAAGCACCGTCGCCAACGACGAGTGCCCCGCTGGTCCGGTCGCCAGTACCAGCTGGCCGAACGGCCTCGTTCTCAATGCTATGGATGGCACGCTGGTGGGCTGGGAGGTGCGTTCTAGCGATCGCGGTCTGCCCCTAACTACGGTGACGGGCATTGGCCTCGGCTCTACCCAAGCTGACCTGGAGTCTGCCTACGAAGTTGAGATCACAGACAGTTCGCTGGGCGTAGAGTTCTTTACGGGGCAAATCTCAGGACTCTTGACCGCCAACGATCCAGAGGCCGAGATTACCGCTCTGTGGGCCGGTACGGCCTGCATCTTTCGCTAGGGCATTCGGTTTGGGTGGAGATCGGGGGGGAGAACGGGCTCAGATGTGTGCTGATAACCGTAGCGTTGTGAGGAAGATGGTAAGGGTAGGGTTGAAGGAGGGTTTTAAACGCTAAGCCCTGGTGCCAAGGGGCGATCGCCTTAAGGTAAGGTAATTTTTCCCTCTGGTGCTCTACTTTTTGTGTTTTATGCCACTGTAAGTAGCTGGCACAGCACTCTAACGAGCAAACAGGGCCGATAGAATGAGGAAACAACTGGCGCGGTTTGAGCACTGGCGACGCGCATGGGCAATGGCACACCATTGGATTAACAACGCGGCTATGCTCGATTTTTTTAAGTATCGAGTGGGTCAGTCGGCGTGGACTAAGCTGATTGGCCGCACCCTGATGAAGTGGCAGCAAGACGACTGCCTGGAGATGGGTGCCGCCTTAGCCTATTACGGCCTGTTTTCCATGTTTCCGATGATTTTGGTGTCGTTGAGCATCGTGGGCTTCTTGATTGGCCCCAATACCGTGGCCTACAACGCCGTGCTCACCTTTGCCCAGGAAACCCTGCCCCCCGATGCCTTTTCCATTGTACAAACGACGCTGATTCAGTTTCACACCGGCAGCACCAGCGCCAGCATCGTAGGTTTTAGCATTTTGCTGTTTACCTCTAGCGGTTTTTTTGGGGCGCTGAGCCGGTCCTTTGACAAAATTTGGCACACCAAGCCGCGCCATCACCGCTTCGATGGCATGGGAGAAGTGGCGTTTATCTTTTTGTGGCGGCGGTTTCTGGCGTTTTTGCTGGTGATGGGGGCAACCAGCCTCATCTTTGTGTCGCTGATCTCCAACATTGCAATCGACACCGTCACCAAGATTTTAGAAGGCGTTAACCAGTGGGTGGTGGTGATTGGCATCGACC
>JBARVK010000485.1:0-2168 GCA_049646225.1 Nodosilinea sp. | reverse complement strand
ATGTATCGGGCCGTCACCTGGCTGGCCCTGGAGCGAGGGGTTGATTTACATGACGAGGTGGCGATCGCGGAATTGGTCAGCGACTGCGAGATTCGCCTAGCTGCCTCAGGCGATGACCCCGCCTTTGCCGCGTTCCCCAGCCGCATCTGGGTGAATGGGCAGGAGGTCACCCAGCTGATTCGCCGCTCGGCGGTGACCGCGCAGGTTTCGCTGGTGTCGGCTCAGCCCACCGTGCGCCAAACCCTCCTGCACCAGCAGCAGCAGTATGGCATCACCGGCGGCGTGGTAATGGAAGGCCGCGATATCGGTACTCAGGTGTTTCCCCAGGCGGAGCTCAAGATCTTTCTCACCGCTTCGGTGGCCGAACGAGCCCGCCGCCGTCAGCGCGACCTGGCTGCCCAGCAGCAGCCAGCGGTATCCCTAGACGAGCTGGAGCTAGCCATTGACGAGCGCGATCGCAAAGACAGCAGCCGGGTGGTGGCTCCCCTCCGGCAGGCCGATGACGCGATCGCCCTGATTACCGACGGCCTCACCATTGAAGATGTCGTCGAGAAAATTGTGCAGTTATTTAATGAGAAAGTGATGATGACGGGGTGACCTCTCGTAATCATCACTAAATCTTTCTATGCCTATTACCGGATCCACTCGACTCCTGGGCGTTATCGGCGACCCGATTGCTCACTCGCTATCTCCCGTTATGCACAATGCGGCTTTGGCCGAGCTGGGGGTAGATATGGTGTACGTGGCATTTCCAGTGGCGGCAGAGGGCCTGAAGGCAGCGATCGCGGGGTTTGCAGCGACTGGGGTGCAGGGGTTTAGCGTCACCATTCCCCACAAGCAGGCGATTATACCGCTGCTGGCGGAGCTGACGCCCGCAGCCCAGGCAGTGGGTGCCGTCAACACCGTGTGGCTCACCGAGCAGGGCTGGGCGGGCACCAATACCGACGTGGCTGGGTTTGTTGCGCCACTCAAAGACTGGCCAGACCAGTCTGGCCAGACAGTGCTGGTGCTTGGCAACGGCGGAGCTGCTCGAGCAGTGGTGGCAGGCTGTGGGCAGCTGGGCTTTGCTGATGTGCAGGTGGTGGGCCGCAGTAAGCAAAAATTGGCAGCCTTTGAGCAAAGTTGGGTCAATTCGTCCCTCAAGTCCTCGCTTACTACCCATAGCTGGGCTGACCTGCCAAGCCTGCTGCCAGCAGCGGATTTGATTGTTAATACGACTCCTCTTGGCATGCACACCACTGCCGATCAGACCCCGCTAACGGCTGATCAGCTAGCGCTGGTGCCCACAACAGCGGTGGTCTACGACTTGATCTATACCCCGCGTCCCACACGGCTGCTCACCCTGGCCGCTCAGCGTGGCTTAGGCACTGTTGACGGGCTAGAAATGCTGGTGCAGCAGGGGGCGGTTGCCCTAGAGCTGTGGCTACAGCAGCCGGTACCTGTAGCCACAATGCGCCAGGCGCTGGTGGATTGGCTAGCAGCACAGTCGGTTTAACCACCAGTTGCCGCGATCGCGGCTAGGGCAGAAAGGTCTGGGGACGAGGGGCGACTACCTCGGCGGGGGATACCGCTAGTTCAAAGCCGTTGTGAGTGAGCAAATGTTGAGTGACCTGGGCCACGATCGATTGCACAGCCGCTTCGTTGGCGCTGCGATCGAGGGTCACGGTAATGATGTAGCGATCGCCGCCCACGCTAACCGCTGTCGTAGTACCCAACACCTTAGAATTACGGCCAGTTTTCTCCCCCAGCCAGGCAATCGGGGGTCGGACAGCCGCGTGGCCCAGGTGGCGATCGCGCTGCTCCGCCAGAGCCGACTGAATGAACCCGGCATGGGGAACTTCCTGATTGTAGATGGCTACCATCATATCGGTGAGTTCGTCGGTGGTCAGCCGGTTAGGGCCTTGGCCCGGACTGGCTGGATAGGTTGACTGGCCCACCAGCTTGGCGCTGATGCGGGTGGCCCGGTAGCCCCGATTCTGCAAGCTTTGGTTCATGCCCTCCCAACCTAGGTAGTCGATTAGCTGATTGGTGGCGATGTTGCCGCTGGCGCTGATCATGTCGGCCATCAGCTGAACCAGGGGGTACTCAGTGCTTACCCAGGTGGTGCCCGCATCCTCAGTCCAGTTGCCGGGGTCTACCCAGAGGGGCTCACTGGGGTCAATATCAGC
>JBARVK010000484.1:0-6181 GCA_049646225.1 Nodosilinea sp. | reverse complement strand
AGCAATCTCTAAGGAGAGGGGTTCAGAAGCGCCAACAACTTTGTTAGTGTTTTTAGTGGTGTAGCGCTGGTTACCGGGGTCTACACGCTCTGGCGAGTGAGCTAGAAAGAAATCGCGCCCCTGCTTCAGTCCACTATGGTGCTCCAAAATCGGTCGCATCACATCATCAGTGGTGCCCGGATAGGTCGTAGACTCCAGCGAAATGAGCTGTCCGGGGCGTAGGTGATGGGCAATGGCAGTGGTCACACTTTCGATGTAGGACAGATCGGGAGTGAGGTTTTTGGTCAACGGTGTGGGCACACAGATTACTACTACGTCGGCATCAATGATGTGCTCAAAGCCAGTAAATGCTTGAATTTTGCCCCCTTCTACCAGCGCTTTCAGCTCATCGGTGTCTACATCGTCAATGTAGTTGTCGGCTCGGTTGACGCGGTTGGCCCGGTTAGGGTTTTGCTCAATGCCGATAACCTGAAAGCCTACTTTGGCTTTTTCAACTGCAAAAGGCAGCCCTACATAGCCAAGCCCAACTACACCAACTTTGGCTGTGTGGTTGCTAATTCGTTCTTTAAGCTGAAAAAAGCATGATGGTAAGGGCGACGAGTTTCCTTGGGAGGATAGGGTAGTAGAGGTCATGGTTGGGGCTTTGAGGGGGCTGTTTCACTGGTTTCGCCATTGTGCCCTCTGAGTTGATGAAAGTTTCATGTCCTCACACTTAGTTACCCAGTCAGCACTCTATGGCCAAAAGTCTGCATTCATAACCTGCTCAAACGTGTAAGGGCAGCTCTCAGGAAATTGTTCGTCGGGCAATCCTGTCTCTGCGATCGCCAGCAACCGTGCCTCATCCCATCCCTCTGCCATTGCTTCATCAATCCTAGGTTTCAACCCTGGATTACGCCGCAACAACTTCTCCAAAGACAGTCGCTGTACCCGAATGGTAGCTCGCCAGCTATTAGAGCGCTGCCAGTGCTGTACCTGCCACTTCAGCAGATGGGCCATCAACTGCACCAGGCGGGATTCTAGCTGGTCGTAGTGCCTGTTGCCCAAGTCCTCAATCTCCTCAATTAAGTGACCTCGGTCGAGCAAGCTAAGCTGCCCCTCGCGCAGCAACTCCGCCTGCTTGCGAGTCCAGGAGTAGAAATCAGTATCGTAGAGAGACTCGGACATTGCATCTAACCAAGTTGAGCAGCCTGTAACCTTGAAAGCCGTTGATACCCCGCTACCCCACACCTGGTACCTAGAATAGACGAGTGCTTTAGTGAATCAGTGCAGCGGTTCAACCTCACAGGTGGGGGGCGATCGCCCCTAATCGCCCAGAGTCCTTAAGCCTCCGCTTCTGTCGCAGCATCACCCTCTACTGGATGAGCTTGTAGCCAGGTTTCTAACGCGCTCGGGTCAGCCAAATCAAACAAAATCTCCGATAGCTCATCGAGCTGAGCCAAGGGCAAAGCTCGGATCTGTGCCACCTGCACCTCCGACAACGGCCCCAGCCGCCGAGCTAAAAAGCGAATCAGCAGAGTAGCCTCCGCCTCCTGACGGCCTTCCTGTAGTCCTTCCTGACGGCCTCGTTCCCGGCCTTCTTCAAGCACTTCCTGGTAGAAACGAGTTTGCTGGATGTCAGCTGTTTTGATATCTAACATCGCCAAAATCTCCTGAGTCGTCAGCTGCGGGAATTTATTAATTAGTATAGCTTCCACCAGATCGAGCATCTGCTGAAAAGCCTCCTCCCCTTGGGGTTTGGCGGTACGCAGCAGGTTCTTAGCTGCCTGCCCCGTCTCGGCATTGGGCAGCACAATCAGCTGAAGCAGAGCCAGGGCTGGGGGCAGCTGATTGGCGTACAGCAGGTCTTGCAGGTAAATGCGCTGCACCTTGTCCTCTAGCAAATCGCCATAGGGCGCTTCGCTACCCAGCCCTTGCTGGCGCGACTGAAGAATCAGCAACCCTCGCCAGGGCCGATCGACCTGGTACTGATAGAGGTATAGGTACGTTTCGGCAAAGTAGCGCCCGTAGAAACGGCTGTCGGGCTGCATCTGCGCCTCAAGAAAAATCACCGGCACCGCCGGGTCGTCCGATCGCGGTACCAGCAGCCCGTCTAAACGAAATTCGCTTTCTTTGACTACAGGGGCGACATACTCAAAGGCACAGTCAGCCGGTAACCCAGGAATCAGGTCGGCCAGCAGGGCCGGCTGCGAGAGAAAGATTTGGTAGTAGAGTTTGTCAGTTCTCACGCGATCGCATCCCTAACCTCCCGCTCGCACCAGTCCCCAGCTAAATCACATCGGCGAAGGTGCGCTCCATGCGACGAAAGTAGAGCACACCCGTGACCAGCAGCACCACCACCAGCAGCAGCGATAGCCAAAACCCCGGCCAGTACAGCGCCACATCGCCGCCAATAATCGCCCAGCGAAAGCCGTCGATTACCCCCACCATGGGGTTCAGCGAATACAGCAGCCGCCAGCGATCGGGAATGATGCTGCTGCTAAAGCCCACGGGCGAGATATAGAGGCCAAACTGCACCAAAAACGGCACCACGTAGCGAAAGTCGCGGTACTGCACGTTGAGGGCCGCCAGCCATAGCCCGGCCCCCATGGCCGCTGCAAAGGCGATCGCAACAAACACAGGCAGCAGCAGCACCCGCCAGGAGGGTACTTCCTGGTACCAGGCCATCAGCCCCAGCAAAATAAGGCCCGAAATGAGAAAGTCCACAAAGCTGACGATGACGGCGCTAGTGGGCACCACCAGCCGGGGAAAGTACACCTTAGAAATCAGGTTGGCGTTGGTAATTAAGCTGTTGCTGCACTCGCTGAGGGCGTTGGCAAAAAACTGCCAGGGCAGCATCGCCGCAAACACCAGAATAGGGTAGGGCGCACCGCCCTCGCTGGGCAGGTTGGCCAGGCGACCAAACACCACCGTAAACACCACCATGGTCAAAAACGGGCGAATCAGCGCCCAGGCCACCCCAATCGCCGTCTGTTTATAGCGCACCAAAATATCGCGCCAGGCCAAAAAGTAAAACAGCTCGCGATAGCGCCACAGATCGCGGAAATATTGGGCTTCGGTACGGCCTGCCTCGATGACAAGCTCGGGCGGAGCAGCGGGGGCGGGGCGGCGGGGACGTTTGAGGCGGGGCATAGGCATGGGGTTACTCTATGAGCCAAGGTGCCCATCCTAGGGCCATAGGCGATCAGATGAGCACTCGATACGAAACTCTGCATGGATGCCCCCCGTAGGGGCATAGCATGCTATGCCCCTACGAGGTTCCTGATTTAGCGCAATCGTGTGACCGTCACCCTGGCCCGACTACCCCGCCACCACAAAGTTGACCAGCTTGCCCGGCACCACAATCACCTTCTTGATCTCCTTGCCTTCCAGGTAGCGCTGGGCCGCCTCCGACTCACGGGCGTACTTTTCGAGCGCCGCTTTGTCAGAGTCGGCGGGCACCTCCAGCGTGCCGCGCGTTTTGCCCATAATTTGGACTACCAGGGTGATTTCATCCACCACCAGGGCCTTGGGGTCAAACACAGGCCAGGGGGAGCAGTGAACTGAGTCGCTGTGGCCCAGCTGGTGCCAGAGTTCGTCGGCCAGGTGGGGGGCAAAGGGGGCCAACAGCTGGACTAGGGCGCGAATGCCCTCGCTATAGACTGGGGAGGCTTTAGCGGGGGAGTCGGTCAGGGCATTGCTGAGCTTCATCAGCTCCGAGACGGCGGTGTTGAACTGGTAATCGCCGTCGATGTCTTCGGTGATCGCCTGAATGGCGGTGTGAACGGCGCGGCGCAGGGTTTTCTCGTCTTTGGAGAGAGGATCGGGTAGGGGCAAATGGTTACTCGCCCCGTCGGGGTTCTGAGCGATGTACTCAGTCACCAACCGCCAGACCCGGTTCAAAAAGCGGAACTGGCCTTCGACATCGGCGTCATCCCACTCCAGGTCTTTCTCGGGCGGAGCCTTGAAGAGAATGAACATGCGGGCGGTGTCGGCCCCGTACTTTGCTAAAACCGATTTGGGGTCAACGCCGTTGTACTTAGACTTAGACATTTTTTCGTAGAACACCTCCAGGGCATCCCCTGTGTCGGGGTCCACCGGGTTGGCCGGGTCGGCCACGTTCTCGGGGGCCACGTACTTGCCCGTTTTGGGGTTTTTGTAGGCGGTGTTTTGCACCATGCCCTGGGTCAGCAGCTGCTTGAAGGGTTCATCACAGGAGATCAGGCCGCGATCGCGCAGCACCTTGGTAATAAACCGCGAGTACAGCAGGTGCAAAATGGCGTGCTCAATGCCGCCAACGTACTGATCGACGGGCATCCAGCCGTTGGCCCTGGCGGTTTCGAAGGCCGACTCAGGATTTTTGGCGTCGGTGTAGCGCAAAAAGTACCACGACGAGTCGATAAAGGTGTCCATGGTGTCGGTCTCGCGCCGGGCGGGGCGGTTACAGGTGGGGCAGGGCACATTCACCCAATCCTCCAGCTGGGCCAAAGGCGACGCGCCGCGACCCGAAAACTCCACATCCTCGGGCAGGGTCACCGGCAGCTGGTCGTCAGGCACGGGCACAATGCCGCACTCGGGGCAGTGCACCACCGGAATCGGCACCCCCCAGTAGCGCTGGCGCGAGATCAGCCAGTCGCGCAGGCGGTAGTTCGACTCGCCCTGGCCCTTGCCGTTGGTCTCCAGCCACTGAATAGCTGCGGGGACACTTTCGGCCTCCCCCTTACCTGCTGGAATGTCATTCAACGGCCCAGAGTTCACCATCACCCCATCACCCGACCACGCCTTAGCCATCGTGTCGCCGTCCAGGGATTCCCCCACCGGCTGCACCACCACCGTCACCGGCAGATCAAACTTGCGGGCAAACGCAAAGTCGCGCTGGTCGTGGGCGGGCACCGCCATAATCGCCCCGGTGCCGTAGCCCATCAGCACGTAGTCAGCAATCCAGATCGGAATTTTGGCATTGTTGACCGGGTTCACCGCGTAGCTGCCCGTCCACACCCCAGTTTTTTCGCGGTCTTCGGCGGTGCGATCGATCTCGCTTTTGGCGGCGGCGGCCTTGCGGTAGTCGTCTACGGCGGCCACGCGATCGGGCGCGGTAAGTTTCTCGACCAGAGGATGCTCCGGCGACAGCACCATAAAGGTGGCCCCCCAGAGGGTGTCGGGCCGGGTGGTGAATACGGGCAGGGCGTCGCCAGCCTCGGTTTTAAAGACGACTTGCGCTCCGGTCGACTTGCCAATCCAGTTGGCCTGCATGGTGCGCACCCGCTCGGGCCAGCCGGGCAGCTTGTCGAGGTCTTGCAGCAGTTCTTCAGCGTAGTCGGTGATCTTGAGGAACCACTGGCGCAGCAGCTTTTTCTCCACCACCGCCCCAGATCGCCAAGACTTACCCTCGCTATCGACCTGCTCGTTGGCCAGCACCGTCTGGTCGATGGGGTCCCAGTTGACCGCCGCCTCTTTCTGGTAGGCCAGCCCCATTTGCAGCATTTGAATGAAAATCCACTGGGTCCAGTGGTAGTAGTCGGGGGCACAGGTGGCCACCTCGCGCTCCCAGTCGTAGGAGAGGCCCAGCTCTTGGAGCTGCGATCGCATCTGGTCAATATTTTGGTTGGTCCACTGGGCCGGGTGAACGCCGCGATCGATCGCCGCATTTTCCGCCGGCAAGCCAAAGGCATCCCAGCCCATGGGATGCAGCACCCGGTAGCCCTGCATTCGCCGCACCCGCGCCACCACGTCGGTAATGGTGTAGTTGCGCACGTGGCCCATGTGCAGGTTCCCCGACGGGTACGGAAACATCGACAGCGCGTAGAACTTCGGCTGATCGGGGTTCTCCACGGCGCGATCGAGCCCCTGCTCGGCCCAAACCTGCTGCCACTTGGGCTCGATCTCTGCGGGGTTATATTTGGACTCCACTGTCCCTGGCTCCTACTGCTGCACTGCTGCGATGTTCCCCATCATAGCGATCAGTGGCGGCGGGGAGATAAGGGCTACAGAGCAAACGCATACTCAAGGGGCTTCAAGCGACCGAAAATCGGCCTGACACAGCTAGCTGACACGCAGCAGAACCTCCTTCTGGCGATCGCTCCAAGCGTGCTGGTGGGCTAGGGCACTAGCTGGCAGCACTCGCTTTACCTCCTCCACGGTAGTCAAGCCCGCCAAGACCTTCTCCGCTGCCGCCAACCGAAACGACTGGTACTCAATGCTCCGC
>JBARVK010000483.1:0-1954 GCA_049646225.1 Nodosilinea sp. | reverse complement strand
ACCCAATATTCCGGAATGCCGAGAGCGGCATAGAGGTGCTTTTTCTCGTCCAAGTCACTGGCCAAAGTGGTGTCAGAGATTTCGCCGACCAGGTCGGGCACTCGGGTTTGGTTCAAATCGATCCGGCGGGGCTCGCCTCGCTGCCATTGGGGATAGTCAGACCCAACGTAGAGCACTAGATCGGGCGCACTGGCCCTCACCTCAGCCCGCTCCAGCAGGCACCGCCCCAGGGAACTAAAGCGTTGATCGGGGTGCTGTGCAGCCCAAAAGCCCAGAATCATGATGAACAAATCACTCACTGCCGCGTGGCTAATTCCCTCTGCGCCCATCGTGACCCACAGCCATCCTTCGTTAAAGGCCAGTTTCAAATGTTCTCGGTTCGGGTCGTCTCGCAGTGCCGCATAGTCAGTCCAGCTAGCCCGATGCCACTGGTGCTGAATCAGCTTGGGAGCAGCGGTCTTTATAGAGGATGTGGTCGTCATGGCAGTATCCCAATCCGTAGTAAACACTGTAAGCCATCCCACTCTCTGCGGCGGCCGCTCTAGGTTAAGAGTCGCTACAGTAGAAGAGCGATCGCATGTTTTTCCGATAGCTATTCCTATGCCGACCCTCAACCAGCCCAGCACCACCAAAACCTTGCTCAATATTCAGCGCAGTCAAGGTCGCCACTGGGTAGGCGACGGGTTCCCGGTACAGACGCTAATGGCCTACAACGGTCTGGGGCAAACCATCAGCCCCTTTTTGCTGCTCGACTACGCGGGGCCAGCCCAGTTTTCGCCCACTACGGCCCGGCGCGGCGTGGGTGAGCACCCCCACCGGGGCTTTGAGACCGTCACCATTGTCTACGACGGCGAGGTCGAGCACCGTGACTCGGCGGGTGGCGGCGGCATCATTGGCCCGGGCGATGTGCAGTGGATGACGGCGGCGGCAGGGCTGGTGCACGAAGAATTCCACGGCCCCAACTTTGCCCAAACCGGCGGCCCCTTTGAAATGGTGCAGCTGTGGGTCAATTTGCCCGCCAAAGACAAAATGGCCGCACCCCGCTACCAGGGCATTACCGCTGAGCAAATTCCCGTCGTCGAGCTGCCCAATGATCAGGGCAGCCTGCGGGTGATTGCTGGAGATTTTGACGGTGCCCAGGGGCCAGCCCAAACCTTTACGCCGATCAACATGTGGGATCTGCGGCTAACCGGGGGCAAGCAGGTCACCTTGACTATCGCTGAGGGCCACACCACGCTCCTGGTCGTGCTGAAGGGATCGGTACGGGTGGGTGACT
Organism: Nodosilinea sp.; assembly: GCA_049646225.1. Taxonomy (GTDB): domain Bacteria; phylum Cyanobacteriota; class Cyanobacteriia; order Phormidesmidales; family Phormidesmidaceae; genus Nodosilinea. Next base: position 678 of record JBARVK010000483.1, on the reverse strand, counting down.
CAGAGGCCGTCGATGAGGCGATCGCTGAGGCTGAGATCGGCATTTTTGACCCTGCTGGTACCACCCTCACGCTCCACACCCAGCAAGACACCACCGCCCTGCTGCTCTCTGGCGAACCCATTGACGAACCGATTGTTGGCCACGGCCCCTTTGTGATGAACACGACCGCAGAGATTTATCAGGCCGTCGCCGATTATCAAAGCGGCAAAATGGGTGCCCTGGTTCGGTAGATGCGATCGCCCTAGTGCAGCGTCAACGCTAAGAATTAGGGTGCCGTAGGGTGCATTCGCGCAGCAATGCACCGAGAGAAAGGCCATCCCAAGAATAGCCTTAACCCTAAATTTCAGCCTTGACAGAGCACTAGCCCGGATTATTCATGAAATCGGCAATTAGCGACTGTCATTCCCGCAGCCACGGAAATCCATGGGCGGCAACTTATAGCCGTAGCCATCATTATGAGGACATTCCCCGCAATGGAGTCGCTGTCTGTCATTCCCGTAGCAACGAGAATCCATGTGAGAGCAGGTTCTCCAGAGTGGATTCCCGCATCCGCGGGAATGACGGCCCTAGCATGCTGTCTTGACCTGCGTGGCTATCGCTATACTTCAGCGTGGATTCCCGCTTACGCGGGAACGACGGGCCTTTCGCTCGGCTCATGAATCATGGAGGCGCTAGGCT
>JBARVK010000482.1:0-21417 GCA_049646225.1 Nodosilinea sp. | reverse complement strand
GCTCAAGCAGTTCATCCATTGACAGAGATTTGCTTTCTCCCTCCAAGTCAAAAGCTGAAACGCACTGGAACGTTACCGTAGAGATAATGCCCAATAAGCCCATAGAGACGACTGCGGCCTGAAAGTGGGGTTGCGAAGGCCCTAGGGATACCACACTGCCATCAGCTCGAATTAACCGCAGCTGATGAACATAGCCACTCATGCTGGGGTGATGGAGAGACCCCCCATGGGTTCCGGTCAAGATCGCGCCGGAGACAGTTTGCTGATCGATGGCGCTCACAATCGGTAGGGCCAAATTATGATTCGCTAGAAGCTCATTTAATTCCGAAATTTTCATTCCGGCTTCAACCGTAACCAGATTCCCATCTATCTGGACCAGGCGGTTGTATCGGTCTAGGACAATGCAAATGCCCTCTGTCGAAAAGATGGGAGCATAGGAGTGCATCGAACCAATCGCCCGCACGGTCATACCTTTGGCAGCAGCGTTCTGTACCACCTGAACGATCTTTGCTTCTGAGTCTGGATGTACGACCTGGTTGGGGGAAAAGCCATGCAGTAGGGTGCTACTGCGCAATGTTGCCGGGGGTGTATTCAACCCAATTTTCTCGGGTGATACAGGCCTGGTTCGGGAGCGCACCGACCAAGCGTGAGCTTTCTCAGAATTGTGGGAGGGAGAGGTCAGCATACTTGCAATTTATAAACAGAGAGGCAGCGAAGTTAAACCAAGACCGGCTGCTGGGCCACGGATTTTTCAAACACACCCAAGGCGTTAACCACGGCCTGGTCCATGTTGTAGTACTTGTAGTCGGCCAATCGACCGGCAAACAGGACGCTGCCGTTGAGTTTTTTGACTTCTTTTAGGTAGAGGGCCATGCGATCGCGGTTTTCTGCCCGAGGTATGGGGTAGTACGGATCGTTCCGCCCCGGTACATACATCTGGGGATACTCCCGCACCAGGGTCGTCTTGGGAGAAACCTGGCCGGTCAAGTACTTTTGTTCTGTAATTCGGGTGATGTCGTAGTCGTTGGGATAGTTGACGGTACCCACTTCCTGGTAGTGGTCCTGGTCGAGGGTTTCGAACTGAAAGTCGATACTGCGGTAGGGCATTTCGCCGTGCATGTAGTCGAAGAAGGTATCAATGGGTCCGGTGCAGATAGCCCGGTCGAACTGCACCTCCTCCATAATTTCTCGGTAGTCGGTGTTGAGCAGTACCTTAATGTTGGGGTGGCCGATCATGCGGCGGAACATTTCGGTATAGCCCAGTTTGGGCATGGCCTGGTAAGGGTCTTGAAAGTAGCGGTTGTCGCGGCTGATATAGATAGGAACCCGCCCGGTCACTCCCCGGTCCAGTTCCTCCGGATCTAGATCCCACTGCTTGCGGGTGTAGTTGAGAAATACGTTTTTATAGATGTAGTCCGCCAAAAACTCCAGTTCACTACTGGTGCTTTCCCGCAGCTGAAGAATGGGTACCTTTGTGCCAAAGCCGAAATTTTCTAAGAGCAACCCCTCCAGCTTCTCGGCATAGCGGGGCGGAAACAGGGCGTAAAGGCTATTGAGGTTAAACGGAACGGGCACCTTTTTGCCCTCAACTACCCCTAGTACGTGGTGGTAATACTGCCGCCACTCCGTAAAGCGGGAGAGATAGTCCCACACCGGTTTAGATTTGGTGTGAAAGATATGGGGACCGTACTTGTGCACTAGCAGGCCGTGTTCGTTGTAGCAGTCGTAGGCGTTGCCACCGATGTGGTCCCGCTGTTCTACGATCAGCACTCGCTGGGCCAGCTGAGTAGCAATGCGCTCGGCCAGGACACAACCTGAAAAGCCTGCGCCAATAATGAGCCAGTCAAATTTCATACGTTTTATCCAGGCAAATAGAGAGCAGAGAGAAGCCGTGAGCGGGAGTACGGCGTTTTATGGGGTGGCCGTGCCGAACTATCGCGAGAGGGTCGCCATGGCTGACCGTTGAGCGTCAGCAGCCTGCGTCGAAATTGAAGTCTGATCCACCCCCAATCGCTGGAGCAGGTGTTCGCCGACGCGGATGGCGTTGGCGATGATGGTTAAGGTAGGATTCAAGGCCGCGCTGGACGGGAAGAAACTGCCATCGACCACGTACAGGTTGTCGACATCGTGGGTGCGACAGTTGAGATCCAGCACCGAAGCCGTTGGGTCTTCCCCAAAGCAGCAGGTGCCACACTGGTGCCCCACATCCTGCAGCGCCATTTCGGTAGAAAACAGAATTGACCAGGGGTCGATGGATTTCAGGATGCGCTTCCAGCGAGTCATTAACTCCCGCAGCGCGGATTCGTTATTGTTGGTGTAATGCAGCATAATTTTGTCGTCTTTGACCTGCACCCGATTTTTGGGATCGGGCAGATCCTCGGCCATCAAAAACCAGGGGGTTGTGCGGGCTGATGCGGCCTTGAAAATCGCCCGGGGAACTAACTGCCGGGGGATCAGTGTCGGACTGTTGGCAGCCGCGCGATCCTCGGTAATATTGCCTAAGGTTTGCACATGGCCCATGGGGTAGGGAAAGGCCTCATCACCCCAGTAAAAGTCATTGATGGCCAAGGTCTTGGGATAAACCGTGGGGTTTGGCTGTAATCCCAAAGAGACGATGGCCGAAATCTTATGGCGCATGTAGTTACGCCCCACCAGGTCAGAGCGGTTAGCCAGCCCCTTCGGATGATGCTGGTTCCCAGAGCGCAGTAATAGAACGGCTGAGTTTAGCGCTCCGGCGGCTAGCACAACCAACTCCCCAGAGAACACCTGAGACGTGTCTCCGATCGCGGTTTCTACCCCCGTGACCCGACGTCCTGACGCATCGGTGTGGAGTTTGACCACTTTGGCATTGGTTTTCAGCGTAACGTTGGGATACATCAGGGTCGGGCGAATGCCGTTGACATCGCCATCGGCCTTGGCGTTGACCATGCAGGGGAAGCCATCGCAGGTTTCGCAACGAACGCATTCGCTGAGGGTGCGGTTCGCTTCGTTAAGCTTGATGCCCAGGGGCTGATAGGCAGGATGCAGCCCTTTGGCCTTCAGGGCCTCAGCAATTTTGGCGATCGCCGGTTCGTGGCTAATGGGTGGGTGAGGATAGGGGGAAGGACTGGGCGGTTCAGTGGGGTCGAGCCCGCGCATACCGTGCACATCAAACAGCTGCTCGGCCTGGGTGTAGTAGGGCTCAAAGTCGCTGTATTTCAGGGGCCAGGCGGGGGAAATCCCGTCCTTGTGTTCGACCGCTTCAAAGTCCCGTTCCCTAAATCGATAGAGGGCGCTGCCGTAGAATTTGGTGTTCCCCCCCACAAAATAGTGGGTAAAAGGGCGGAAGGGGTTGCCCTCTTTGTCGTACCACTGCTCCTGGGTGCGGTAGCGGTCTTTGCCGTAAACCGCCTCTGAATCCCAGTTGGCCTTTTCCTTTGGCAGAAAAGAGCCGCGCTCTAAAATCAGGATTTTTTTGCCGCTGGGGGCCAGGGTCCGAGCCAGAGTGCCGCCAGCGGCACCGGTGCCAATAATAATTACTTCGTAATGGGAACTTTGCATAGCAGTTATCGATTGAGAAACGACCGGAAAAGGGAAAAAACGGGTTGATAATGCTTCGATACAGGGCTACCGTTCTAGCGGCAGGGGAACGGGCGGCGCCCCAGAGAGCGTTTTTGCCCCGGCCATTTGCCGCTGGGCGCAGTCACGGTTGGCGGCGACAATGCCCACCTTCTGCAATATCCTGTCGCTCAGGCGCGGGGAAAGCTGAGAGATGACGCTGAATACCTTTGTGGTCAGCCCGTCAATCACTACCTCCCGCTGGTTTTGCCGGATGGCTGTGACTACCGCATTCGCCACCACCTCAGGAGGCGTCACCTTCAAATCCCCCGGAGCTTCCATTTCCAGGGCGTGGAACATACCGGCGTCTGTAACTCCTGGACACACCACGGAAACGCCGATATTGTCGTCGGTCAACTCCAGTCGCAGCCCCTCGGACCAGTTGATCAGAGCCGCCTTGGTAGCGGAGTAGACGCTGTTGAAGGGGGCGCCGTGCTTGCCCGCCCCGGAGGAGATATTTACAATGTGGCCCGATCGCCGCTCGATCATGCCCGGCAGCAGCAGGCGGCACAGCTCCATGGGGGCCAGCAAATTGGTCAGCGTAATGGCCTGCAGATCGGTCCGGCTGTAGTGCTGAAAGGGGCGAAACGTTTCGATCGCGGCATTGTTGATCAACACATCCACAGGCCCCGCCTGCTGCTCAATGGCGTCAGCCAGATCGCTCAAGCTCGTCAGGTCCTGCAAATCCCAGGCCAGGCCAATTCCCCGTCCGCCGAGGGCATCGACTTCCGCACAGAGGTGGTCCAGGGCGTTCTGGTTCCGGGCTACGCCAACAACGGTGGCGCCTGCCGCCGCTAAAGCCCGCGCGATATAGGACCCAATGCCGCCGGAGGCACCGGTCAGTACAACGGTCTTGCCGGTTAGGTTTTGCATCGTCAAGTTCTCCTAGAGCGTAGTAGCTAGAGTCGGGTATTAACCTGCGATCGACGTCAGAGGTTGCCGGGCCGGTTCAAGCAGGTCGGTTAAAATATCCACCACCTCGAAGGCGGCCTGGTTGCGGTAGGTGCCGACGCTGTGGCGATACCGCTGAAAGGTCTCGGGTTCCAGCAGCCGGGCCACCGTCTGATCGATCTGCCGAAAATTTTTTACCACCAGACCAAACTGGTTGGCTGACAGCCAGTCAGCGGTCGCCCGCTCCTGGAACAGGGTCATCACTGGGTCACATTCGGTAATCACCGGCAGCCCCATCACCACCGCTTCGCTGACGCCAACGCTGCCCGGTTTGCCAATGAAAAAGTCTGCCAGGTGCATGTAGGTCTGCAGCTCCCGGGTAAACCCTTCTACAACCCTGGGGAAGCGGCTGGGCATCCGCCGCAGCTGATCGGCCAGAGCCTGGTTACGCCCGCAGATAAACACCAGCTGCAGGGCCAGGGAAGACTGCTCCAGGCGCCGGGCAATATTCACCATTTCTGGATCGCCGTGGCTGCCGAAGCAGATCAGCCCGGTGGGTAAATCAGGATGCAGCCCTCGCCGCAGACGAGCCTCCTGGCGATCGACCTCGACGGGCTGATTGAACCGAGGATGAATCACCACGCCAGAGGTCTGGTGCAGACGATGGTCGGGGTAGCCCATCGCCCTGGCCTGTTCAATGGCATAGGGAGACGGACAGATTAACGGCTGATCTTGAGGCTCAATCCAAAAGTGAGGGGGGCAATCGGCAAAGTCTGTGATGGCCGTAATAAATGGGGTGTTGGGCTGCTCCAGCCGCAGACTGTCGTACAGAACCCGATTGACAATAGGCATCAGGGAGACCACCAAATCGGGCTGTTGCTCTCGCCAGTAATGCCGCAGGCGCTGGCGCCATACCTGATGCAAAAGCCGAGTTTTGAGCTTAAAGATGGGGACCGATACGGGGTCGTTGATCAGCTTGGCCCACTTCTGCTTGAGGATAAATGTGTTGTAAAAATACTGGGGAAACGTAGTGCCAAACACATCCTTGAGCACCTCTACAATCTCGACCTGCCAGGGTAGCTGGCGCTCTTCAATGACCTGCTTAAGGGCATTGGCTGTACTGCGATGGCCAGCGCCCATGTCGTAGATGGCGAAACAGACTTTTTTCATGGCGAGAGACCTTTGATTTATCGGTGCATCAAGACCCTGGATTGGGGTTGGGGAACAATGCGCTGTCGGTTGAGCCGAGTGACCCCCAGCCAGCGATTGGTGATATCTGGAAAGGTGGGAAACAGCTGTTCCGTTGCCAGCAGCAGCCGGGTGAGGACGCTAAACAGAGGCAGCGGCCCCTGATTGATCAGCACCTCCGCCTGGTTATGCTGGATGGCTCGCACAACCGCCGCCACCACCGCTTCGGCCGTTGAAACCCCGGCCCAGTTGGGGGCTGGCACCTGACTGTCGGCCAGCAGGCCCAGATCGCCCACATAGCCCGGGCAAACCGCCGAAATGTGCACGCCGGTACCGGCCAGTTCCTGGCGCAGCGCATGGCCCCACATCAGCAGCCCGGCTTTGCTGGCCGAGTAGGCGCTGTCGTAGGGATGTCCTTTTCTCCCGGCCAGGGAGGTCATATTCACGATGTGGCCGCTGCGGCGTTCCAGCCAGCCAGGCAGCATCAGCCGGGTGAGTTCCATGGCGGCCACCAGGTTGACCGACAGCACCGACTGAATGTCGGCCAGGGTGCAGTCTTGAAAGGCCCGATAGTGCTCTAGACCAGCATTGTTAATCAGCACGTCCACCGGGCCTGCCGCTGCCTCAATCTGCTGAAGCAAGAGCGGCAGGCGATCGCTCTGGCTGAGGTCAAAGGGTAGGGCGATCGCCTGGCCCCCGGCCTCTCTAATTTCAGCACAGACCACCTCGAGGGCGCTCCGGGAGCGGGCCACCCCCACGACCCGGGCCTGGTGCCGGGCCAGAGTCTTGGCCAACAACGCCCCCAGTCCTCGCGATGCACCGGAAACAACGACGGTTTTACCAGCAAGTTGCGTCATGATGATGGCCCCACAACGACAGGAGAAGCTGAGAGGGAAGGGAAGTGTTTCCCACCTAATTCGATCAGCCCATCGGCAAGTCCCTGGTGCAGCCGCGCCAGCAGATAATCCAGATTGGGTGCGATGATGTTTGTCCCGTGGTCGGGTTCGATCAGGGCGGCCAGGGAGAGCGGCGACGGGTGCTCGTCCGCCAGCTGGTGAATGCTGAGGAAGTTGAATACGCCGGACTCAAAGGTGCCGCAGGGCACCGAGGGGTTGTCGACCCCGGCATAGGCTTCGCTAGGCTCGAACCAGGCGCGGGCCGGGTAGCCGTGGAAATGGACGATAGGAGCGCCCCGAACAACCAGCTCAGGCGTGTAGAGGGCAGCAGCCAGGGCGATCGCCACCATTACATAGGTGTCATAGGACGGTTTAATATCGACCTCGGCCGGGTCAATTCCCTCGGGAAACTGGAGCTGCAGGCGATTTGTCAGGCCCAACCGCAGCACATCTCGATCCGGCTGGAGGTCGGTTTTGTTGGCTCCCGACCGGGAACACACTAGCCAGATATCTGGAATCTGCTTATAAAAGGTTTCCTCCCCCAGGCGGGTTTTAAGGTAGCGTCGCCCCTGATCGTTCTGGCGCACCTCCCGATCGTCTAATCCCTCAACCGGGCTCAGCCACTGCCACTCCTCGGCCGAGACTGCCGGTGCACCCCTGTAAATTGGGGGCTCGGCATAGGCCACAAACCCGTAGGACACGCCGGTGCGACCATTGACAATGCCGTCCACAATGTCTCGATGGGACTTGCGATCGATCACTTCAGCTAGCTTGAACCCGGCGGGCAGCAGGCCGGTGGTGGCCATGGCGCGGCTGAGCTTAATCAGCTGTGCCACAGAGTTAGACTGGGTCGGCACATAGGTGCCCAGTTCAAACTGGCCCAGAGGCAGGGGCGCGATCGGCACATAGATCTTAGGTATCAGGGATTTGAAGACAAATTTTTCGAGCTGATTTCGGGAAAAGTGGGCATCGGAAAGATTCATATTCAGAATCGAAATCTTCTCCCTTGAGACTCCGATCACGATTTCAGAAAAATGGCTGACTAAGGTTTTGACTCCCATAGCAATCTTTTGCTGGTAGGGGGTCTCTGCATCGGCAAATAGTTTATCCAGCTCGGTAATTAAAATCACCTGGGTGGCCGTCGGGTCTTCCAGCCGCTGCATGACGTGATCCTCAGCCCAGCCGGTGAGTTGCGCTATTTTGACAAAGGAAACCCGACGTCCTTGGGATAAAAATTGGGAATAAAGCCGATAAAGATGCTCCGCTAGACAGCTTAGGTGCCGATTAGCGGGTCTTTCAACATCAATGACAGCATCAATATGCGACTTCACCACCCGCGTTTTCAGTGACCTTTGGCCGAACGGCAAGGGCAGCGGATAGTCAAACTCCCGGGTGGCATCGGTCCAGGAAACGATCTGAACCCCAAACTGCTTGAGCTGCTGCTCTAACAGGTCTCGAAAAGCCAAGACAGTCTGATTCGAAAATTCCTGCGGCGGGGGTCTGAAAGTCACCTTGAGCCGCTTGGCCATGGCCTCTGGATCAACCATGGGGCCCTGAGCACCGACGCTGCTGCTGGGGCTACAACTGTTGCCAATTAGCCGACCAATGGTGGCCAGGCTCAACCCTGGGGCGGTGCTGACAGCGTCGCGGCTGGGGCAACGCAGAAACTCCAGAATGGCCGACTTATGGGCCACCAGTTCTGTTTGCAGCTGAGTCGTAAGGGTGCCCTTGGGAGCATTGATCCTTAAGGTATCTCGCTCTGCCCAGAGGCGAACGCCCTGCTGATTTAGGTGAGTGATGAAATCGGATACTTGCATAGGGAAAACCCGTCCACTGCGATTGGTCAGGGAATGCGGCGCTAGGGGGGATCGCTAAAAACGACGGTCGCGATCGGCTTTACCCGCCGCTGCCCAGCAAAGGCTGCCGGGCAGCGGCCTCGGGGGGCTAGATCGAAAACGTTTCCGTTTCTGATCGAGCAATTTCTTCGGCTAGGTAGTGAGACAGGGCGTCTATCGTGGGGCAGTTCCACATCACCAGGGGAGAAACCTCCACCCCCAGCTGCTGCTTACCCAGAACGGCAATGCCCATAGCCTGTACAGAATCCAGCCCGAACTGGTTGAACGGAGTATGAATGTCAATGTCCTCTGGGTCTTCACCGATTTGGATAGCAACCTGGTGGGCAAGCCAATCTTGCAGTTCTTCTACTGAAGATGGTTGTAGAGTGGGGGCGTCGGTCTCCACCTGGGCAGCGGTCTCTGGCGATAGAGACGCGTTTTGATGAGTCATAACCTTACCTTTAAGTCATTAACCAAAAGCATTGACGAAAACCCTCACTAGCTCGCTTTGGGGTGCTCCGTTAGATTCGTGAGCAGTTCTGACAGGGCTTTCACCTGCTCTTTTGGAATCTGTTCTTTGCCGCTCAGGATTTCTAGCAGGGGGCGCGCGTTATCCGACGATGCTGCTGCCATTTCACGCTCAGGCGACTGAAACCAGAAGCGCTGTCGCTGAAAAGGGTAGGTCGGCAGCTGCACTCGCTGTCGCCAACGGCCGCCATCAAATTTAGCCCAGTTGATAGCCACACCTGCTGTGTAGAGTTCGCTCAGGCGATAGAGCAGCGTCAGATAGTTAGCTGATCTTCCCTGACTCGCTTGGCTATTTACCAAAGCTCCTGGCAGATCACCAGCGGATCGACCATCTAGCAGCAGCAGCTCATAGGGCAAACGCTGCTCAAAGTCCGCAGACTTAAGGCAGGCGGTGGGCTGCCAGTGGCAACACCAGTAGTCAGGAGTGGCCATGGCTTCAGCAAGGTCGGTATCCGCCGCGCCAGAGAATACGGGCAGCTTTGCGGCCCTGTAAGTGGCGGCCTCTGCAGCCTGCTCAAAAGCCTGATGGCTAGAACGGGTACTCAGATAAATGAACCCTAAAGCGGTTTCCAAGCTGAGTATGCCGCTGACGCAGGCGGCCACAAGCTCGCCGATTCCGCATCCGATCGCGGCCTTCGGCACGACTCCCCAGTCCAACCACATTTGAGCCAGGGCATATTCGATGACAAACTGCAGCTCAGGGGATGTAATCATCCGATTTTGCAGCAGCAGATCCACCAGAGAAGTCTTGAGATAGGGCCCAAGCAGGCCATTGCAACGACTGAAGTAAGCGCAAAATTGGGGCTGGGTCACATAGAGCTGCAGAGCTAGAGAACCATAGTGCTGTCCCTCCCCAGGGAAGAGAAACGCTAGCTTCAGACGCTTTCTGCCGCTGACTTTGCGGTAGGACAGCGCATCCGTTTTTGAGTTAGCTATAAATGACCGAAGCTTTTGGCGCAGTCCATCGACTGAAGAGGCGATCGCACACAGCCGATGGTCAAAGTGGCTCCTGCCGGTATTGGCGCTAAAGCAGACATCCGCCAGGGAAACATCCTGATGGGTATCTAGAAAGTTCTCATACTGAGCAACTAGGGCCAAAAGGGCCGATTCGCTCTTGGCCGACAGCGTTAGCAGGTGGTGCGACCGTTCGCCTAAATCAGTGTCGCGATCGGCCACCGATAGATCTAGGGGAGCGGCCTCGACCACAACATGGGCATTTGTGCCGCCAAATCCAAAGGCGTTTACGCCAGCTATCCGGCGAGTTCCCCTGGGCCAGGTCTGCAGCTCCGTGGGAATAGCCAGAGGGGTATTTTCCAGCGAGATGTAGGGATTCAGCGTTTCTAGATACAAATGGGGTGGTATTTCGCCGTGGCGCAGCGCCAAAATCACCTTAATCAGAGCTGCAATCCCAGAAGCTGCCTCCAGGTGACCAATATTGGGTTTCGCGGAGCCAATCAGGCAGGTCTGATCCAGCTCTCGTCCCTCCATCAACACGCTTTTGAGAGCTTTGAATTCAATGGCATCGCCGATCGCTGTACCCACCGCATGGGCTTCGACATAGCCGACTTCTGCGGGGCTGACGCCAGATTGCTCCAGGGCGCGACGAATCACCGCCTGCTGGGCCAGCCCATTGGGAGCTGTGAGGCTATTGCTCAGCCCATCTTGATTGATCGCTGAGCCCCTGATTAAGGCCAGAATGTTATTGCCGTCGCGCCTAGCATCCGTCAGGCGCTTGAGTACTACAACTCCGCAGCCCTCTCCTCGCACATATCCATCGGCGCGGGCATCGAAGGTATTGCAGCGTCCCCGAGGAGACAGCATCCGCATCTGAGACGAAGAAATCGTTGAATCAGGGGCAAGGATTAGATTAACGCCGCCGGTAACGCAGAGGTCGGACTCTCCCGCACGCAGACTCTGGCAGGCCAGGTGTACCGTCGTTAGGGATGACGAGCAAGCGGTATCAACCGCCATACTCGGACCCCGTAGGTCCAGCAGATAGGACAGGCGGTTCGCCGTAATGCAGGGGGTTGTGCCGGTGCCGCTGTGGGGGCCAATGCAGGCGTAGTCTTTATACAGCAGCCGGTGATAATCAACTGTGCAAAGGCCAACGAAGACTCCGGTGTGAGTTCCCCTCAGCTGTTCGGGGACGATACCCGCATGCTCAAAGGCCTCCCAGGCCACCTCTAAGAACAGCCGCTGCTGGGGATCGGTATGCTCCACCTCCTCGGCAGACATCCCAAAGAAGTTGGCATCGAAGCGATCAATGTCCTTTAACAGACCTGCCCAGCGAGTACTCATTTTCTCAGGCCGGTCAGGATTCGGATCGTAGAACGCTTCTATATCCCAGCGATCCTCAGGAATCGGTTCGATCGCATCACTGCCGTTCCGCAGCAGCTGCCAAAACGCCTCCGGACTACCTGCCCCAGGAAATCGACAACCCAGTCCAATAACAGCAATTGGTTCCATAATAAAATTAAGGGGGTGAAAAACAACTTCGGTGCAAATTCCGGCCGCAACAATGGCGTCAGCTGTGCCAGTGAGCAGAGGCTTCTAGGCCGTTGCCAGTTGAGAAAAACGAGCAAAGGTCTGGCGGTTTTTTTGAATTGCCGTCTGAATTGATCCTCGGGCAGCCATCACCCGCATTTCGCGATTTACAGGCCACAGATACTCAAAATTTTGGAAAAACCGCTGCAGGTCTTGCAGAAGGTGCTGCCTGTTTTTGACGGCTAGGTGAAACCCGTCATGGTCATGGCAGAAGCATTGCTCCGTCCAGTGCAACGCAGATGCCGCGCTCATGCCAAACACGGGGCCTTGCAACAGCTGATAAACCAGTCCCATGATAGTCAGATCGTCATTGAAGTAACGATGGGGAAGTATCCCTGAAAGGCCGCCCAATGTACCCCGCTGCAGCATGTAAATTCCCATGTTGGCGACAAACGACTCATAGGCCGTGGGCTTAGCGAATTCCTTGTACAAATCTCGGGCAAGCACCTGGGAAATCGTCGTGTGGAATGCCTCGTCTAAGAAGTGGTAGTGGGAAATAGCAGTGGGAGTCGGCACCGGTTCGTCTGCTTTTTCTAGGTCGCGGCTATACTTGACTACGGTATATTCCATATTTTTCAAGTACAGATTGGCAATCATCCGCACGGCATAAAACTGACAGGCCATAAACGGCGATCCGCCGCCCCAGTTAAACCCAAAGAAGCTCTGGAGGGGTATCGAAAACTCCAGCGATCGCCCCAACATGCCGGTCGTCGGTGCCCTTAAAATAAACCTGTCTTTCGCCTCTAGATCGGTCAAGTAGTGGGAATATTGAGGCCTAACGCGGTTATACATGCGCTTGGCCAGGGCTCGCAGCACGTAGTACTGGGAGGTTAGCATCGAGTCAGCCCCCATGGGCATGCGATAGGAATTCCATTTAGGCATTTCGCTGAGGCCAGCCCTACCCACAACGTTAGCCGCCGTCATTAGACCAATCCGACGAAAGGCATTAATGTGGCTGTGCTCTTGCTCTGTCTCCAGCGCCAGCTCCTGGGACAAAGTTTTACAGAAGCCAATGGTGTCAAATACACCCGCCGTAATTTGATTGAAATTAACGGTTTCTGTTTCCGAGTCAGAGATGTAGTTATAGTTAGCAAACCAGTGCATGTGATTGAGAGCTAGCTTTTGAGTCTCGGAAGCTTCTTGGTAAAGCGGCGTTCCATAGAGCATCGACTGTTCAGGGATACTCCAGTAAGTAGATTGGTTCTGATTGTACTGGAAATCATGGTTTAAGCTTTGAATCTTCTCCGTATAGTCAGAGCTGTGGTTGTTGCCAAAGGTATTTTCAATGACCTTAAAGGGTGTTCTACCACTTTGATTTTTTGATAACAGATCTTGAGTTTGCGAATTCAGTTGTAAAACCATAGATGCCTCAACACTTATTTTGGGGTGCCTAAATACTCAGCCAACGCTTCGACGGTGGGATAGTCGTAAAGCAATGTCGGATCGACCTGCTGCCCTAGCCAATCTTCTAACTCCCCCGTCATTCCAACGGCAGCCAGCGAATCTAAGCCGTATCGATCGAAGGGAATCGTAGTATCTAAATCTTCTGGATCAATATCTAGTAATTTTTCTAGATAGGTGATGATCCATTCTTGAATCTCGTCTGGAGTACGTTGAATTGCATGCGAAATCTGTCTGGCGGAGGCGTGATTAGCTGAGATCATAGATATCACTGTGGATTTTATTGATTGAAACGAACTATTGCTTTAAAGTGTGAACAATAAAACAATCCTTATCAGGAGGTCCTTTTGAGAGTTTCTAAAAGCGACAGCGCTTGGGACTGGATGGTTTGATAGTCAGACCTGAGCTGAGGATTCTCGCTCCAGTCAGCTACAATATTAAGGCTGCCATCCAAAAAACTTGTCTTGCAGGCGTGGCGTCGAATTTTACCGCTTGAGGTTTTGGGAATACTGCCGGGTTTGAGTAGGGCAATGGCGTAAACCTGCAGATTGTGGTTTCTGGCAACCGCTTGACGCATATCGCCCACAATTTCCTTGAGGTTGAGCTTCTTCAAGTATGTTCGCTCTACCTCAGAAACAATGACTAACCTCTCTGCACTTTTTGCCTCAATAGAAAAAGCGGCAAGATTACTATCACGTAATGCAGGATGACTAGTTTGTACCGTCAGTTCAATGTCTTGTGGGTAATAATTCTGTCCCCGAATAATTACCACGTCCTTAATTCGACCGGTAATAAACAGCTCCCCATTTCTTAAAAAGCCCAGATCGCCAGTGCGTAAAAATGGACCTTCAGCGGTGTCGGCCAGAAAAGCTCTAAAGTCTGCCTGAGTGGCGTCAAGATTGTTCCAGTAGCCCTGGGCTACACTCTTGCCGGACACCCAGATTTCCCCAACTCGACCGGGGGGACAGCGCTTTTGGGTGTCAGGATCGACAATCACCACGGTTTGATCGGGTAGGCTTTGTCCACAGCCCAAAAATCGCCGATGCTCAAGCTCTGTCGAAGCGTCTACCACCTGATGCCGCTCTAATGGCTCTGTGGCCAGGTCTGCAGTGACCGGCAGAGCTGATGCCGCCCCGCCTGAGACGATGAGGGTCGCTTCTGCCATGCCGTAGCACGGGTAAAACGCCTCTCGCCGAAATCCAAAGGGCTCAAATATTTCGACAAATCGCTCTAGAGTTTCCGACCGTACCGGCTCAGCCCCTGTAAAAGCCACTCGCCAGCAGCTTAAGTCTAGGCCAGGAAACTGCTCTGGCTTAAATTTTTCGATACATAGCTCATAGGCGAAATTTGGCCCTCCGCTGGTCGTTGCTCGTTGTTGCGAGACACCTGCCAGCCACCGCAGTGGTTTTTGCAAAAAATCAAAGGGCGACATGAGCGTAACCGGAAATCCTCCGTAGATGGGCTGCAGCACGCCTCCGATCAGTCCCATGTCGTGGTACGGCGGCAACCATATCAGGCCTTTGCTCTCGCTGCTGTGGTCGAAGCAGCGGTAAATGGCTGCCGAGTTATGGATCAAGTTACCGTGGCTGACCATCACTCCCTTGGGATTGCCGGTGGAGCCTGAGGTGTATTGCAGAAAGGCCAGGGAATGCTCTGTTAAACAGGGCATGGTCCAATCGGCCCCGCTAAGTTCAAGGTCATTGGTGTTAAGCCACTGCATCTGAGCCCACTGGGGTTCCTCCTGCAGCCACTGGTCCTTGTATTTCCAAAAGCTTGAATCTGTCATTACTACCCTGGCTTGAGCATCCTCAACAAGGGCTTGTAGCCGCAGTAGCTTCTGGTTGCGTCGGGGGGGGTAGGCTGGGACGGCAATGACGCCCGCATACAGACAGCCCAGGAAGGCTTTGATGAAGTCTAAACCTGGCGGGTAAAGTAGCAGAGCCCTTTCCCCCGTCGCGTGGATAGACTGCAGGTAGGCCGCGATCGCTTTAGCTTCTGCATCTAAGGTTCTGTAAGTCAGTGGCTCGATCTCAACCTCTCCTCGATGGAGATAGCGAAAAGCCACTTTGCCGGGACAATGATGAGCCCAAAACCCTAGCAGATCCACGAAATTTGTGTACTGAGATACTGCAGAAATGGGATTAAGAATTGCGCTGCTCATAACGGTTTGCCAGATTAAAAAAATTCAAGCCTGCCCTGACTACCTAAGAAAAGGCCCGCAGAAATCGCAAAGATTTCAGCCAGATTAGGCTTTCTAGAATTGACAACTATTTTTGCGCTCTGATCAAACTTGAACTTAGGGCTATCTAAAGTTCTTAGAAACTTTCGCCTAGCCTCAAATGCTCGGACTCGATTGATTTAATTGTTCCACTGTAAAGATAAATAGTATCGCCAATATGGCGATAAACCAATACAAAACTCAAAAAAAATACCTCAAAATCGTTAAACAAGAAACAGTTTATCGTGCTAGAACTTGAGCCAAATAGCCGACAGCGATCGCTCGTCAAAATCTGCAGAGATGCGATTCTATCGTTGAATACAACCATCCCTTCTGGCCAAGTTTTTTGCAATAAAAAGCCCTTGCCAATATAAAGCTGAGGAAGCGTTGGCAAGGGCTAAGGAGCGAAGATATTCAGAAGCCTCAGTTGTCCAAACAAGATTTTTTGACTTCTGATGCCTCACCCGTATAAGTTAGGCGGGATCCACTGCTTTTCAGCTAGAGAACATCGAAAGTCATCCAGTGATCCAATTGATGTGATTGACAGATTGACCTCTTGCCTCCCGTCAAAAATTTAGCGCTGCCTCCAACCGGCTCCAGATGGGAAAGATCCCTGAGAGTTCCGCGCCTCTGACCAGAGCTAAAGTCATCGAGACGATGGTCTTGCTTTTTTCTGAATATGGATGTTGTCTTCTCAACGTTTTTCGAGGGTTGTCTAGGAAACCCGTTTTCCTTGGTTAACCGACTCATAGTGCGATCGGGCAGGTAGTGCATTGGTTCATAGCCTAAGTAAGTCAGCATTAGAACACATGCCCAAGAATATTTCCCGCTTAGAATAGCGCCTATGATTTCTGCCATTTGTTCTTGAGTTACTCGTTCGGCCTTTCTATCATTCGATTGGTGCATCATATCGACTAGATTCCTTTTCAACGTGTGCAATTTTTGTGGAGTAATGGTTTCGTTAAAAACTTTGCTAAAGAGGTATAGTCATAGATTAATTCCACCGTTTTTAAGTTGACGAATGGGGTCAAGCAGAATATCTATAATTCGCTTTTGGCGAGTGACAATTTCTGCCTTTCCGGTTTGACCAACCTTTAGGGAAATTGTTTTTCCTTCATGGGTAATGTAGTTTCTGTCTAACGCTATATCCATCTCATAAACCACCTCGTTATTCGCTGTTGTTGTCGTGTCAGGCGAAACAGATAGTACCTTTCCTGATAAAATTCCGTAGGTTTGGTAAGGGAACGCGTCTAGCTTAATTTGTACGGGCATGCCCGTGGTAACGAGCCCCGCTTCCCGACTGGGCAGCTGAGCCGTCATCACTAGGCGAGCATCTTTGGGCGCAATTTCGATCAATGTTTGACCCGGTTGGGCCACTTCTCCGGAATTATTGATGCTTAGGGACGAGATCGTGCCATCCACTGGTGCGTAAATATTCATCTGATCCAAGCGAGTGCGAGCAGCTCGAACTAAATTCCTCGTTTCGTTGACCTGGGCTTGTAAATCAGCAGCTTCTATCTCAAGGCGCTGTAGTTGTTGTTCAGCCTCCTCATTTTCTTTCTGAGCCTCTGCCTGGCGCTGATTTAACTCGGCCATAGACTGGGCCAGCTGTCCTTGGGCCTGCTGTAGCCGTCCCTGGTTTTCCTGTTGATTACGCTCGCTTTCCCTCAAGGAGGTCTCAACACCAAAAATGTACTCTTCCGAAAGCGCTCCTTTCTCGACTAGCGGCTGCAGCCGATTAAGCCGTTGTTCATTGGCCTGCCGCTCCTTTTCAATGACGCTGCTGAGACCCTGGGTGGTAGAAAGACTGGCTTGCGATTGAACAATCGTTGCGGCTTGAGCTTGAATCGCCGCAGCGGCGATTCTCTGCTGCGTTGCAATGTCGTTGCGAGTGCGGTCAATTAAACTTCGTGTTTGAACCGCTTGGGACTGGAGAGACTGCAGTGTTTGTTCTAGGCGCTCTACCTCTGCTTCTGCAACGCGTCGGTCTAGCTCAATAACGGTTTGCCCAGCTTGTACCGTTTGCCCCTCTTCAACTAGCAACTTAGCAACTTCTCCTGAAACCGCAGCCTGGACTCGATGCACATTTCCCTGGGGAGTGAGCCTGCCCTGGGCATGGCTGACCTCCTGATACTTTCCTACCCACGCCCATATACCAAACGTGAAGCTGAATAAAAAACCGCCCAGAATCAAATATTTTGAAAAGGCCGATGGTGGCTGATTGAGTACCGCCTGGAGCGACTCGCTCCAGGGGCTGTCATCACCCGACTTAGATGCCTGCTGGGCTGATTGCCGAGGGGTTTCTGCCGGGACGGGCGAAGTTGTCGCGGTGGTCTTGTCTAGAGCATTGGCAGTTCCTCCCACGATTTGGCAGGCTATTTCAGCGGAGATTGTTTCAGGCATTTGAGAATGGGCAGGCATATCCTGATGCATTCGGCTATGCCAAAACGTTGCTACTGCGTTGAAATCTTTAGGGCAATTCATAGGAAAACCGAAAGATAAAATAGGCAATCAAAACCGACTTGCTACAAATCCAATTGCTGCTGGGCAAGATGACAATAAAGCCCCTGAAGCTGTATGAGTTCTGAATGGGTGCCCTGTTCGACGAGAACACCGCGATCAATGACCAGAATCTGGTCGGCATTCCTGACGGTTGACAGTCGGTGGGCAATAATAAAGGTGGTGCGATCGCGGCTAATCTGGGCCAAGTTTTGCTGGAATCGTCGCTCTGACTCTGTGTCCAAGGAGCTAGTCGCCTCATCCAAGAGCAAGATTGCCGGTCGTCCTAGCAGCGCCCGAGCGATGGCGATCCGCTGTCGTTGACCGCCAGATAACGTCGAACCCCGCTCGCCAACCTTGGTGTTATAGCCCAGCGGCAGAGACTGAATAAAGCTGTGGGCTTCGGCTAGCTTCGCCGCTTCGACCGCATCTTCTAGGGTAAATTCGGGACGGAACAGGGTAATATTCTCCAGAATAGTGCCAGAGAAGAGAAAACAATCTTGGGGAACAACGCCAAGCTGCGATCGCAAGGACTGGGGCGAAATGTGCCGCACATCGTGGCCATCAATCAGAACTCGACCGCTGACGGGATGATAAAGCCCCTCCAAAAGCTTCACTAGGGTTGTTTTACCTGAACCACTCCGTCCAACAATCGCGATAGTTTGTCCCGTTAAACCATGAAACGTAAGATTTTGAAGCGTGTTGCGATCCTCATCCGGGCCGTAGCGGAAAGTCACATCCTCAAAAACGACATCTCCCTCTATACGAGGTAAAACCAGCATTGGATTTTGGGCCGACTCCTCAGGCTCTGTTTCAAACACATCATTCAACCGCTCCACCGAGATCAGCACCTCTTGCAGCTCGTCCCAGAGGTTGGCCAGGGCCAGGACTGGGCTAATGACGTACCCCATCATCATGTTGAAGGCCACAAACTGCCCAATAGTCAGCTGGTCGCGAATGACTAAAGAAGCCCCAAACCAGAGCAAAATGGCTCCCCCAATGGAGTTAATCAAACCATTGGTTGCCCCAAGCCCAATGCCCAGCTTTTGGCCCTGAAACCGCACGTTCATCTGGCGTGTCAGCTTGTCTTCCCAAAGCCAGCGCAAATCTCGCTCGGCAGCGACCGATTTAACGGTGCCAATACCGTTCATCATCTCGACTAGAGTAGAATTCTGGTCGGCGGCTTCTTTGAACAGCTCCCGCGACAATTTTCGCAAGAAGGGCGTAGCTCCCAATGTCAGAATTACAATCGGAGGAATCAGCCCTAGCACCAGTAGCGTTAGCTGCCAGTTGTAGTAGAGCATAAGCCCCAGGTATACAAACCCAGTTAGAAAGTTGAGCCAGGCTAGTACCACTTGCCCAATCAAGAACCGCTGAATCTTCTGATTTTCCTGAACCCGGGTAATAATGTCGCCGACCCGCCGCGATTCAAAAAATTTCAGCGGTAACGTTAGCGTGTGGTTAATAAAGCCGCTAATTAAGGTTAGGTCTAAGCGGTTAGAAAAGTAGCTCAGCAGATACTGGCGTACCGAAGATAAACAGATGCTCCAAATGCTGAACAGCACTAGCCCTACGGCAAACAGGTTCAGCGTGCTCATGCTCTTCTGAACGACGACGCGATCCAGAATGATCTGCGTAAACAAAGGCGAGACTAAACCAAATACCTGAATCAGCAGCGAGACCAAAATAACTTGAACGATAACTGAGCGATGGGGAGTTAACGCTGCCATATACCGCCCCAGGGACACCTGCTTCAGTTCAGTCTCCTGAAGCTGCAGAGTCGGTTCCAACAGCAGGGCAAACCCTGTCCAGCGCTGCTTAAACTCCTGGCGCGAAACCGTCTTGCGACCGATCGCCGGATCGGCCATGACGACTTCACTGCCCTTAATCGAGTAGATCACCACAAAATGGTTTCCTTCCCAATGGGCAATCCACGGATTCTTTTGATCCGCCATCCGACTTAGACTGGCCCGCACGGGCCGAGCCTGAAAGCCCAGCCCCTCGGCCGCCTGACCTAAACTTTTAAGGGAAGCCCCAGAGCGACCCACGTTCGCCCGTTCTCGCAGGATGTTTAAGGGAAAGCGTTTGCCCCAGTAGCGAGCGATCATGGAGAGACAGGCGGCACCACAGTCAGAAGAACTCTGCTGCTCCACCCAGGGATAGCGGTGAAAACGATCTAGAATATGGCGTTTGATCGGCTTCGGGAACGCCACTCGATTTTCTGAATACTCTTCCGCAACGGCTGAGTCACCGCGAGCAGAGGAATTAAGGGAAGCGGGCGAGGTGCTCAGCAGCGTCGGCCTAGGCAAACTACCCTCGGCTGGCCCCAGGAGCTGAGAAACCTTGTTACCGTTGCCGTGACTGGGAGCTAACCCCAGATTTGAGTACCGTTCCCAGCCCACCTGGGAGACTTGATAGACGCGGCAAGCCGTCAATGCTACCCAATTACCTGCAGATATTGGGTGAAAGCTGCCATTCCCAGGGGCCACTAGGGTTGTTGACGATTGATCGGCAATTTCGCCGCAGCGTAGCCAGCCAGGGCCGGCTTCCTCGCTCAGGTAATTCGACAGCCGCCCCCCCGCTGGCACCGCAACCGCACTGATATGAGCTACCCACTGCTGCAGATGATGGTTTGAGGTGAATGTCAAATCCGTTAGCGATCGGAAGAAGATCATGCAGTCCCGCTGCTGAGTCGACTGCCGCCAGGAATCCTGTAGGGGCAGCTTCAATAGTCGGTGACAATGCTCCGCCGCGATCCGCAAAACACAAACATCACTACTTGCAGCAGTTGCCCGATAGGGAAGGGGATCTTCAATCCAGTGGGTATCTCCGCCAAACATAGCCCCTGGCTGCAGCCGCTGGAGGCTAGAATCTCGAACCTCCCCAATGCCAGGGCACAGTAAACGCACCTGCCCCTCAACAACAATAAAAACATCGTTGGCATGGGGATTGCTGCCCACGCTTCCGTTGCTCTCTAAATCCCGCATCCTCTGCGAGGCTATTTCGTCTGCCAGTGAGTAGCGCTCTAAACGGGCGATCGCTTGTAACTCCCTGACTTGAGCCTGATCAAGAGTAGACAGTAGTGCTGCCAAACCCAGGGTGTGCTTAGAGTTGCCGTCCCAAATATCGGGAGAGGAACTAGTGATTGCTATCCCTGTATTCATTGCGTGCTCCCTGGCTGAACAAAGCTGTGAAAACTACAGCGGAAGATTCGTGGATACCTGCGGAGTCTGAGGCTGCAAACTGACTAAACGCTTCAATCAGCACAACTCCCTTGCCCTGACTGAGCCGATTGGCTGATCGCAAAAAACCGAATGAAGCGCCTCAGCGAAAACACGGAACCATAACCCGTACGCCGTAGAACATACCATAACATACTTGAGAGATTCAATCGCTCTTTGAGTTGCTTCATCGGATCTTTACACAAGTGCTCCTTCTCAGATTCCTGAAAGCAAGCATATATTGGGATCTCGAAGATCCGTAGTTCTCCATACCATCGATTCTGGCTAAGAATTCTGTTGGGTAGACAGGTTATGTACGTTATGGTATGGTAAAAGCTCTGCCGAGCAAGTAGCTCCTTCCGTCCCAATTCTCCTTCTGTAGCGTCTGTCTATAGATTGCAGGACTAAGGCTAGGGGCTTAAGGTATAGTGATGGTGCTTGAGGGCCTAGTATGGACTAGCTAGCGGTGATGGAGATGGATTTCTTGGTCCCCCAGCTTTAGAGATTCATAAGGCTCTTTTGTAAGAACCTAAGACTAGTACCCTGGCGAGCGGTAGGAGAGCTAATAGCCCGTCTTGAAAAGTAGGATAGGCATACGC
>JBARVK010000481.1:0-3105 GCA_049646225.1 Nodosilinea sp. | reverse complement strand
GCCCCCATCTGGCTGGAGTACGACCTGGTGGGCCTGGTCGAACAGTGGGCGCTTCAGGTTGACTGGCTCACTCTGTGCGGCAATACCAGCCTCGATGAGGGCGACATTGTTCGCATTCTGCGCCGCACTCTAGATGTGCTGTCGCAAATACCCCACGTGCCCTACATCAGCGACACCCTGCGCCACCATGCCCGCGAGGCCAAAGACTTGATGAATCGCTTTCCAATCAATGAAGATGTTGGCTAAAGCTGCCCATCTCTACCAAACGGTAGATGACGGGGTGTCCTAAATTCCTCAACGATAGGAGAGGTGCGTACGCACAGTACGCCTAGCGTTAGCAAGTTTTCAGGTTTATGCGATTTTTCACAACGGCAGCTCTGCTCACTCTGGGACTGGGAGCAACGTTTCCCGCCATAGCGCAGAAAGTGCCGATGCCTACCCTCAGCCAAGCCAGCCCTAGGGCGATCGCTGGCACGGTAGGTAGCGTAGTGGGCAACAACTTTATGCTCAGCGACGGCACCAGCCAAATCATCGTCAATGCTGGCCCTCGCTGGCACAAAAAACTCACAATCGCCCCCGGTGAACAGGTCACCGTGGTTGGCAAGTACGCCAACGATGAACTCAAAGCCCACCGGATTACCCGGGCCAACGTCGAGGTCATCACCCTCAGTAGGGGGCTCGGGTGGGCGGCCTGGGGCAGTGGCTTCCATGACCTGCCCTTAGCACTTGAGTAAAGATTGAGTGGGTTGCCAGGGCTTACCTTAATACCACCGCTCCAGGTGGGCAAGCTATAGGCGTGTGTCCTCCGTCGTCATTGTGCCCCTAGCCTTTGGCCTTCATGCTGGATCAACGCCCCACTGCTGGCCCTGCCCCTGGGGCAAGCCATACTCCTGACCCAGGTCGAGGGGAACGGCCCAAGGTTTCGATTTTAGTCAGCGATTTGTCGAGGCAGGGGGCCGGACGCTGGGGCGGTGGCGTGCGTCCATTTTTGCTGGCCCGTGCGCTACAGCGCGCGGGCTATGCAGTCGAGATGGTGGGGTTTTCGGCGGTGGGCGAGGCCGGAGACAAGCCGCGCTTTGAGTCGGGTTCTGCACCTGCTGCGAGTTGGGCACGGTCCACAACCGATATTCCCATCCACACCATTCCCCTCACGACTCCCGCCCCTGGGCTACGGGCCGTAGACAAACTTTTTCGCCACCTCAGCGGTGATATTGTCTATGCCTACAAGCTCAAGCCCAGAAGTTTTGGTCTGGCTCTGCTGCACCGTCAGATAGCGCGACCCCGCCGCCCGCTCCTGCTCGACATTGACGACTGGGAGTTGAGCTGGCACGGCGGCGACAACTATCGCTATCGACCTAAGCCTCGACAGCTCGCACGGGAGCTACTGAAACCTGAGGGGGCGCTGCGCCACCCCGATCATCCGCTCTATTTGCGGTGGCTAGAACGGCTGGTGACTCAAGCAGATCTAATCACCACCCACAACGACTTTTTGCAGCAGCGCTTTGGCGGGGTGAAGATTCCCAACGGCAAAGACACTGAGCTGTTTAACCCCGATCGCTACAATGCAGAGGCCAGCCGCGCCGCCTACGGTCTCAGCGGCTACCGGGTGCTGATGTTCCCCGGTGCGCCCCGCCCCTACAAGGGCGTAGAGGATCTTTTGACCGCCATGGATCGGCTCAACCAGCCCGATCTAAAGCTGGTGATCGTCGGCGGTAGCCCCTACGACGACTACGATCGCACCCTGCGCGATCGCTGGCCCCAGCACATTATTTACCTAGATAAGCAACCCTATGGGGCCATGCCCAGGGTGATCGCCGCCGCCCACGTGGTGGTGGTGCCCCAGCGCCAGACCCCCGCCGCCCAGGCCCAGTTTCCGCTCAAGCTCACCGACGGCATGGCGATGGCAAAGCCTATTTTGGCGACGCGGGTAGGAGATATACCAGAAATCCTGGGCCATACCGGCTACCTGGCTGAACCCGATTCGCCTGAGGATCTGGCCGCTAACCTTCAGGCCATCTTTGCCGATTTACCCCAGGCCCAGAGCCGGGGTATACGCGCCAGAGAGCGGTGCTGCGATCGCTACAGCATCACCGCAATGGCGGCTCAGTTTGACACCCTTTTGGCCCATTTATAATCCCGATCTATGAGTGGTCATCGCCTCATCCTTAACGTTGCCAAAAAATCGCCGCTGTGGTTCGGGCTGTGTATTGTGTTGGGCCTGTCGGGGGCCATTTTTAATGGCATTGGCATTACCTTAATTATTCCCCTGATGCTCGACCTGCTGGGTCAGGATATTCTTGAGAACGCTAATTTTCCGCCCCTGCTCAGGTCGTTATTTTCGCCGTTTGATGGGGTGCCCGATGACTACCGACCGCTGGCCCTGATGGGGGTTTTGCTGGTGGCGCTGCTGCTTAAGAACTTAGCCAACTACGGCGGTACGGCCATGTCTAGCCTGCTTAGCCGAGACTACGTTTGTACTTTGCGCCGGGAGGGGCTGCGGCTCTTGCTGGATGTCGATCTAGACTACTACGCCAGCGTTCGGCTCGGCGATTTGATGAACTACCTCAATACCGAGGTCAACCGAGTCGCCACCGCGGTCAGAACTCTGGCCAGGATTGTGACCTTGTTGGTGACTATTCTGGTGTTTCTAGTCATTTTAATGGCGATTTCCTGGCCACTAACCCTGGTTTCGGCCCTGCTGATGGCCACGGTTGCGCTGGTCAATCAAGTGTCGATTCACAACGCAAAAGCGTTTGGCCAGGAGCTTTCCAGCGCCAGTGCTGCCCTGTCAAATCGCTTGATCGAGGTGATGTCTGGCATTCGCCTGGTTAAAACGACCGCCAACGAAGACCGGGAATATGCGCTTATCAATGACCTAGTGACCCAGCGAGAGCAAGCTGAATTTAAATCGCAGCTGGTATTTGCTAGCATTGGCCCCGTCAACGAAATGCTGAGCATTATGGCGTTTATTGCGCTGATTATTGTGGGGCGATCGCTGTTGGCTAGCCAGATAGAAACCTTCTCTTCAATTATTTTGATTTACCTGGTGGTGCTGTTTCGCCTGCTGCCCGTTATCGGTCAGCTCAACAGCAGCCGCAGCCAGTT
>JBARVK010000480.1:0-7436 GCA_049646225.1 Nodosilinea sp. | reverse complement strand
CTACAGATGCATATGTGGGGCTGTAGCCTAAACCGGAGGCAAGCTCAATCTCGATAGTTGCGAGGCGATCGCTGGAATGGCTGTGGTCAACACCTGGTGGGAAGTAAAGGTACTGTGCGATCCGGCCCTGGAGGACACGGTTTTTTGGCGGTTTGACAGCTTTGGCAGCCAGGGCACCTCGACTCAAAAGCGGGGATCATCCTGTTTGGTGCAGGCCTATTTTCCGCAACATCGGATGGAGCTGCTCGATTTATCGGCCCTGGCGCTATTGATCAAGCAGGATGCTCTGTGTAACGACCAGGTGCTGCCCCGGATTAGCTGGCAGATCATCGATGAAGAAGACTGGTCAAAGAGCTGGAAAGACCACTGGCAGCCCGAGCCGATTGGCGATCGCTTTCTCATCACCCCCGCCTGGCTAGAGCCACCTGCGGACAATGATCGCTTGGTGCTGCGCCTTGACCCCGGTGTGGCCTTTGGCACCGGCAATCACCCCACCACCCAGCTTTGCCTAGAGTCGCTCGAAATGCGGCTCACCTACGAAGAAGCCAACGTCACGATCGCCGATATTGGCTGTGGGTCTGGCATTCTCTCCATCGGGGCGCTGCTGCTGGGGGCCAAAAAAGCCTATGCGGCAGATACTGACGATTTAGCCGTACACTCGGCCAGTGGCAACCGATCTCTCAACGGGCTGACGGCGGAACAACTGCCGCTGCTGCACGGTAGCTTGGATGCGATCGCCCAGGCCATTGATGCCCCTGTAGATGGCATTGTGTGCAATATTCTGGCTGAGGTGATTATGGACCTCATTCCCCAGATGCACACCATCGTCACCGCCGACGGCTGGGGCATTCTCAGCGGTATCCTGCTGGATCAGTCAAAGCTGGTGGCCGATACCCTAGAACAGCATGGCTGGGTGGTGGCTACCCTCTGGCGGCGGCAAGAGTGGTGCTGTCTCAACGTGCGGCGATCCTCTGAGGGAGCGCATCTCTTAGGCCTATGAATTCCTCAAACCTTAGCTTTGTGACTAAAGTCATTGCCCTCTCAGGGGGCATTGCTGCCTTTATTAAGTACGCGCTGCCGCTGCTGCTGGTCAACAAACTTCTCCCAGAGCAGGATGGCTCGGCTCTGTTAGTTGTCATAGCCCTGCTGCTGACCCCTTCGGCGCTGATGGGTACCCTATTTTGGCTGCGGCGCAGCTCCAATACGAAATCCGATTTAGTAGACCCCGATTCACAATCATGAACCCCGAGGGGCGTAGCATCCTACGCCCCTACAGCCTGTGCGTTCAGGATTTGGTATAACTCCTAGGCTCAGCCCATGCGCACTATTGACGGCATTAACGACAAAATCCGCCAGGGTAAAGCGGTAGTGCAAACTGCTGAAGTCTTCAAAGCTCAAGCCCAAGAGCAGGGTATTGCCGCTGTCGCTAAAGCGGTAGATGTCGTCGTCACCGGCACCTTTGAGCCGATGGAGTCGTCTGGGGCAATGCTCAACCTGGGCCACACCGATCCGCCGATTAAGCTGCTGGAGTGCTATCTCGATGGGGTACCCGCCTATGCAGGCTTCGGCGCAGTGGACGTGTGCTTGGGAGCCAGCCAGCCAGCCGTCGCTGGACGCGGCACCGACCTCGGGGATACCGACGACGTGCGCGAGCACGGCGGTGGCCACGTGATTGCCGATCTGATTGCGGGGCGCAGCGTGTCGCTACAGGCGACGGGGCACGGCACCGACTGCTACCCTCGGACCTCACTCAGCACCACCATCACCCGCGACACGATCAACCAGTTTTATTTGTTCAGTCCCCGGGGGCTGTATCAAAACTTCATTGTGGGGGTGAACGGCGGCGATCGCCCCCTATCCACCTACCTCGGCCCGCTCCAGCCGCGCTTGGGCAACGCCGTCTACGCCAATCCCGGTGCCCTGTCGCCCCTACTCAACGACCCCGATTTAGAGGCGATTGGCATCGGTAGCCGCATTTTCTTCGGCGGTGGCGTCGGCTACGTGGCCTGGGAAGGCACCCAGCACTTTCCCCTCCAACGACGGTTGCCTAACCGTACTCCAATTGGCCCCGCGGCGACGCTGGCCCTCATCGGGGATGCCAAACAGATGCGTCCCGAGTGGGTGCGCGGCTGCTATTTCAAGGGCTATGGTCCATCTCTGATGCTGGGTGTGGGTGTCCCTATCCCCATTTTGAACGAGCAGGTGGCGGCTCACTGTGCTGTGCAAGACGCTGATATTGTGGCTCCGGTAATGGATTTTTCGATTCCCCGCCGGGTGCGGCCTACCTTTGGCTTGGTCAGCTACGCCCAGCTCAAATCGGGCAGTATTACCATCGAGGGGCAGCCCGTGCGCACCGCGCCCCTGGCCAGCGTTTTTTTGGCCCGCCAGGTGGCCAACCAACTCAAAACCTGGATCGAGTCAGGGCAGTTTGAGCTGGCGGCACCCGTCGCCCCTCTGCCTCAAGATCGGGCGTTTTTACCTCAGGATGCCCTGGGCGGCTAAGCCGACTCAGCTCGACGATTCGGTGCTGCTGTCGCGATAGTCGTCCCGCTTTTTAGGCCGAGTCGCAGGGCGGTCTGTTCCGGAATCGCTCCCCTTGACCCCAACGGGCCGCCGACTCGGCATCGGTGGTCTGCTGCCGCCGGGACCGCTGCGTATGTTCGGCCTGATGCCCCGTCGAGGGGCACCGCCGCTGCCCTTGGCGCGCTTTTTAGGGGGTACAATGCCGACCATCATCGCCTCGCCCAGCACCAAAACCTTTGCTTCGCGTCTGACCTTAAAATCCCAAAAGTAACCGACGGTGCGGCCTTCAATGGTGCCGTGAATCAGCAGCTTAAATGGTTTTGAAGTGCCTGGGGCGCGCTTCACCCCCTGCAAAATTTTGACTGCAATACACTGATCTTCGGGTGTGTACTTTACGACCTCGCCACGAATGGAGAAGAAGTTATCGTTGACGGGAGGCAGGTCCACTAAATCTGGTTTTTCGGCGGCTGTGTCGGTAGCATCGGTGGTATCGGTATCCTCATCGGAGGGTGCTTCACCGGGTAGGCCCAGGGTTTCAGGCTCCCAGACGCCAACAATTTGCAGGTGCAGGTCCTGGTCGTCGTTGTCGAGTTCACGGCGGGTGCGGGGGTAAACTACCCACAGGTGGGGCATCGACAGGTCAATATGCTTTTTAACCAGACTGGTAATGCGCCCCAGCAGCACTGAATCGATTACGTGGCCGTATTCGGTCGTCAGGTTGCCCCGGTTCAGCTGGTCGGCCTCGCTGGGTTCGTAGGTGCCTCGTACCAACCCAATGGCTCGGTACTGCATCGGTTCGCTGGGGGGGGCAATGGGTTGGTAGCGGTAGGCAGCAGAGTCGGGTTCAGCGGTTTCAACTACAGCTGCGGGGCTAGCCGGGCCAGATTCAGAGGCTGGGGATGCTGCCTTGACACTGGCTGCACTGGTCTTGGCCACAATTTTGGTCTCGGGAGCAGCAGGAGGGCGCACCGGACGCACCGGACGCTGGGGAGGAGACATTAGCGATGGTCGATCGGCGGCTGGTAGCGCCCCCTGATCGAGGCCACTGTTAGCCTTCGTGTCGCTCTTGACCGCGTCTTGCTCTGTAGAACCCATGACAGCACCGATCTCCCTCTCAACGTGAACTAGCCACCTGACGCAACGGTAACTTTGCGCGTGACTTAGCCTGTAAGCCTAGCGTAACATTCGCCTTCTCATATGCATGATCGGGGCAAATATTTAGGCGATTCATGCAACTTCTCAAGGGCTTTACATCTACTTTTGGTAACAGTCGAGTCCAGCCCAAAGATGATTGCCAAGGCGGCCAAAGTAGCTATCTTCAGTTTCCATTGCTGACGGTTAGTAATCCGTATTGTTTCTGAGTTTTTTGGCAACTTCTTTGCTACTGTAGCCCTCAGATCCTCGGGCAGGCCAGGGCTCAGCTCCGGTTAAAAGCCAACGCGCTAGAATCATGTATTGGCACCAGTATGTCGAAACCATAGAATCCTAGCGATCGCCCCTCAGTGTATTCCTGGCAGTACAGCGCCTTGGTCAAAGATACTAGCCCAGCTTGCTGGGTCTGTTGCCGCCAAGCCTCGGCCTAGGAGCGCGGGAATCTCTGACCTGGGGCATCGTACTCCCACTGCTCCCTGAATGAGGTAAATTTGTGACCGCAAACCGTAATCGTTGGCTCGTTGGTACTGTGTTGACTATGGCCCTCGCGGCCTTTTTGTCGCTGTCGCTGCTGCCTATTTTGGGCAGTAACAGCAATCGTCGGGCCAGCAGTACCCCCAATACCAGCTCCGCCGCCGACCCCGCTGCCATCCAGACCGAGCTCGAGGCTCAGGCTCGAGGCTACGAGTTGGTGTTAGAGCGCGAACCCGACAACCAGACAGCTCTCCAGGGCTTAGTCGATGCCCGCATTCAGCTCGGTGATATCAATGGGGTGGTTGGCCCTCTAGAAAAACTGGTAGAGCTCAATCCAGATGTGTCCGACTATGCTGTGCTGCTGGCCCAAACCAAACAGCAGATGGGTGACTTGGAAGGATCGGCCCAAATCTACCGCCAGGTTCTCGACCAGCAGCCCGGCAACATGAACGCGCTCCAGGGGCTGACAGTGCTGCTCGTACAGCAGGAACGCCCTCAGGCGGCAATTGGTCTGCTGCAAGATACACTCAAGACGGCTGACCAGCTACAGTCTGATGGGACCGCGACTGATGTTGATATGACATCGGTGAAGCTGCTGCTGGCCCAGGTACATGTGGAAGCCAATCAGCTCGACCAGGCGATTGCCCTCTACGATGAAACCATTGCAGCCACTCCAGAAGACTTTCGCCCGGTACTAGCCAAAGCCCTGGTTCTCCAAGAACAGGGAGATACGGATACGGCCCAGGCCCTCTTCAGCCAAGCCACCGCGCTAGCTCCCGCTCAGTTCAAAGATCAAATTGAGCTGATGGCTACCCAAACTCAGGCTGTGCCAGAGACCAGCGGTGGTAATAACATTGAACCATCAGCCCCTACTGTCGAAGAATCGCCAGAATAGACTAGCCAAAATAGCTCAGGTTAAGCTCGGGCCGGG
Organism: Nodosilinea sp.; assembly: GCA_049646225.1. Classification (GTDB taxonomy): domain Bacteria; phylum Cyanobacteriota; class Cyanobacteriia; order Phormidesmidales; family Phormidesmidaceae; genus Nodosilinea. The sequence goes on along the minus strand of JBARVK010000480.1, from coordinate 2,356 downwards.
GATGTAGAATTAACGGTTCTTTCTGGACGGTTTGGAGTAGCTTGACTCGACTCTACCGGCTCGAACTCGATGTGGTTAAACAGCGTGGTCACAAAGGCAAACAGCAGAAACGGCAGCGACAGCACCAAAATTAGCCCGACGGTAGCCAGGGCGACTACGGGCTGTCGAGCCCCCATCAGGGCCAGAGATGCCGCTAGGCTAATGAATAAAATCACCAGCCAGGCAATAATTTGGCCATAGATGTCGCCAAAGGTGAGGGTGCAAGAGAAACGATACTTATTCCCGAATTCCATGATGTTGTCCTGCCACAATCAGTCTTATAGAGTTCAGCATATCGGTCTGACCCTGACCACTATAATTTCTCAACATTTCCACAAGAGTTGCAATGAAATGTTGCAACTCTTAGGCTATAGGTCATTTTGCGATCGCTGTAGTTGTTCTGCCAGGGTGCTCGATCGCCTGGTGGGCAGCGGGCACGACCTCCCTCAGTTGATTGGCTGCCTGTAGGTCAGAGCCATTGTGTACCAGTACATTCTGTTCTATAAGCCCTACGACGTGCTCAGTCAGTTCAGCGAGGGCAATACCCCCCCAGCTTCCGATGCTGAGTCTCGCCTCACCCTCAAAGACTTTATTCCGGTAGCCGATGTCTATCCGGTCGGTCGCCTCGATCGCGACAGCGAAGGACTAATGCTGCTGACCAACCACGGTCGAGTGCAGCATCGCCTCAGCGATCCGCGCTTTGCCCACCCCCGTACCTACTGGGTGCAGGTCGAGCAAGTACCATCCGCTGCTGCCCTCGCCAAGCTGCGGCAGGGGGTTATGGTTAAGGGCTATCGCACCTTGCCCTGCCGGGTTGCTCGACTCCACGCCGAGCCGTTGCTGCCGCCGCGTGACCCGCCGATTCGCGTTCGCCAGAGCATCCCCACCGCCTGGCTAGAAATGACCCTCAAGGAGGGCAAAAACCGCCAGGTGCGACGGATGACTGCCGCTGTTGGGCATCCTACATTGCGGCTGGTGCGTGTGGCGATTGCCCATCTACACTTGGGTACCCTAGAGCCGGGGCAGTGGCGGGTAGCTACAGCTGATGAGCGTCAAAGGTTGCTGCAACTGTAGCCACAGCTAACGGCAAGTGACCCAGTAGGGCCTCGGCTACTTGGCTGAGCTAAGTCAAGAATCGCTGGTTTAGCCACGCCAGGGCTAGGGCAGTAAGTTACCATAAGCTTGCGGTGGAGAAGCTTCAGGGGTTTCCCGTGGCATACTTAACGTGTCATATCCACGTTACTTTGCCCCGGGGTTGTATCAAACCGTTGGCTGAAAGCCTGCCTTAACCGTCAGCAAAATGCCTAATTTCGAGATCTTGCTTAGGGTCATGGTCCCCGTACGCTGGCTGGCCTAACTTTTGGATCATCGCTAGGATGCTAACCTGCCCTTTTTGTGAGTTTGAAAACCCTGATTCACAGCGGTCCTGCGAACAGTGTGGCCAGACACTCCAGCGTTGGCGCGTGATTGTCATGCCTGGCCCGGAGTCGACAGCAGCCACCCCCGAAGCTTTCGATTCTGCGGTTTTCGATCGCGATGGCTACCTCGACTGCGATCGTCGCTATCGACTGATTGGTTCGCCCGCTCCTGTGGGACTGGCCCGCGCTGACGCTCCAGTTGTGCCAATTGTGATTGACTGCCAGCCCGAAGCCGACTCCCCACTGTATGCTCTGCAGGCAGCCTGGCTAGAAAACCCCGCCCTCGATCCAACCACTCATCCTTTAGCCCCTGGGGTACCGCCTGAGGCCTATCCCTATCTGGCCCTCCAGGCCGATCATTTCCCTGCCGTCCCCGAGATTCACCACGCTTGGCAGACACCCCAGCACACCCTACTTCTGATTGAAGATCGAACCCTTTGGCTACCCCTATCCATGGGCTGGATGGCCATTGACGAGCCGCTACAGCACATTCAGTGGTTTTTTGAAACAACTCTACTGTGGCAGGCCTTGGCTCCGTGGCAGGGGCAAACCACCCTACTCAACCCCCAGCGGCTAACGCTTAACGAAAACAGTCTGCTTTGCCTCACTCACATCGACTTGGTTAGCCATCATGCGCCCCTGTCGCTGAAGGCCCTGGGGCAGATGTGGCAATCGCTTCTCAGCTGTGGTCAAACTTTTTCGCCCAAGGTGCAGACTTTAGTCAACGATCTAGCCGCTGGAACGGTAATCAGCATAAACCAGGTGCAAGATATCCTTGCTGAGGCCGCGCAAGACTATCCACTTCCGGGTAGCGAAGGTGCTACGCCGCGCTGGGCAGACGACGATGATGAGGTGAATTTCTCTGCCGATGTGGCTGCGCCATCGTCGATCGCCCGCCC
>JBARVK010000479.1:0-2213 GCA_049646225.1 Nodosilinea sp. | reverse complement strand
GATAGTGGAATGCGTTCTGAATCACGGTTGAATGTGATATTGCCAAAGCGAACCCAGTTCCACCCTCCCGGTAACTCAAACGGCTTCTCATCCTCCGCAATCTCCGGCAGCGCTTTGGGCTTTTTAATCTTTCCTTCCTTCACCAGTCGCGCCTTTTCGACGGCGATCTTTTCCAGCAGCACGGCGGCGGGTTCATCGTTGGGGTCTTGGGGCACCAGCTTGCCGCGCACCGCCAGTTCTAAAATCAGCTCGCGCAGTTTCTTTAGCCCGGTTAGCTCTAGCTTGCCGTTGCGGCCTCGGCCACTGGTGGTTTTGTGGGTGGTGGCGCTCGTCCACAGGTCGAGCTTGTCGGTGATCAATTGCTCTACGGTCACGGGTGGCTCTTGGTTTGAGGTCTACAAATCCCCTCCAGGGAGGGGTAGGGGTGGGTCTGCGGAGATGCTCAAGGTGGGGAACTTTCCCATTGCTGAGATTGACCCACCCCGCCCTGCGGGCACCCCTCCCTGGAGGGGATGACATGTCCGACTTAGTTGGGTGTCTCCTATCAAGAGGATCCGAGAGAGTTAGGGCGCTAGGGCCTCGGCCAGCACGTCGCGGAGCTGGTCGCGCAGGGTTTGAATTTCGCCCTGCTGCTGAGCATACAGCGCCAGCAGCTCGTCGGGGTCGTGGCTGACCTGGTCGCCCTGGTGGGGGTTTTTAATATCCAGGTTGTAGCCGCGCGCCACAATATCCTCCACGGGCACCCGCCAGGCTTGCTCGGTGACTTCGCGGCTGGCAAAGCCCTCGGCCTCGGTGCCCCACCAGTCGATCTCGGTGGCAAATTCCTCAAACTTCATCGGCTTGGTTTTGCTGTAGCTCTTGTAGCCCGGCGGGTAGGGGTGCTCGTAGTACCACACCGCCTCGGTCGGCTGGCCCTTGGTAAAAAACAGCAGGTTGGTCTTAATGCCCGTGTAGGGGTTAAACACCCCGTTGGGCAATCGCACAATGGTGTGCAGGTTGCACTCGCTCAGCAGCTTTTCTTTGAGCCGGGTTTTGGTGCCCTCGCCAAACAAAAAGCCGTCGGGCAGCACCACCGCCGCCCGCCCGCCCGCCCGCAGCAGGTGAATAAACAGCGTCATAAACAGGTCCGCCGTCTCGCGGGTGCGAAAAGCCTGGGGAAAGTTGTTCTCAATGCCGTCTTCTTCCATGCCGCCAAAGGGCGGATTCGCCACAATCACATCTACCCGTTCCTTTGGCCCCCAGCTAATCAGCGGTCGGGCCAGGGTATTGTCGTGCTGAATCTGGTTGGGCACCTCTACGCCGTGCAGCACCAGGTTGGTGGTGGCCAGCAGGTAGGGCAGGGGCTTTTTTTCAACGCCGTGAATGCTGTGCTGCAGGGTGGTTTCATCTTGGGGGGTGTTTACGTAGTGCTGCCGCTTGTGGTCGATGGTGCAGGTCAAAAAGCCGCCCGTGCCGCAGGCCGGATCCATCACTTTTTCGTGCAGCTGGGGGTCGACCCGGTTGACCATAAACTGGGTAACGGCGCGGGGGGTATAAAACTCGCCCGCATTGCCCGCGCTTTGCAGGTCTTTAAGAATTTGCTCGTACATATCGCCCAGCGAGTGGCGATCGCTCGATTTGTTAAAGTCCACCCCCGATTGCAGCTTGTTGATCACCTGGCGCATCAGCTGGCCAGACTTCATGTAGTTGTAGGCATCTTCAAACACATTGCGAATCACCACGCCCCGGTAGTCACCACCCCTGGGCTGGAGCCGCTGCAACCCCGGAAATAGCCGATTATCGACAAAATCCTTCAGTTCCTCGCCGGTTATGCCCTCGGGGTCGGCGGCCCAGTTGCGCCAGCGCAGCGGCTCGGGCAGAGGCGACTGGTAGTCGTCGGTCAACAGCTCCCACTCATACTCGCGATCGTCGAAGATCTTCAGAAACAGCATCCACACCAGCTGCCCAATGCGCTGGGCGTCGCCATCCACGCCCACATCCTTGCGCATGATGTCTTGAATCGATTTGATCGTGGTGCCAATCGCCATGGATGCTGTCCTTGTTTCGGTGAATCTGTCAGCTGGTGTTGGGTTCTGCTAGCGGGCCATTCAGCCTACCTTGGGGTTTACTAGAGCTATAGAATAGGCCCATAGTTACCGTATCGAATGCCCCTCAATGCCAATCTTGCTCAGGGACAAGAATTTAAGAGTCTAGGTCAACCCTGTCGATCATGA
>JBARVK010000478.1:0-1535 GCA_049646225.1 Nodosilinea sp. | reverse complement strand
CGGCTAAGGAGGCGATGCGGGTTCAGCTCGGCCTCGATCAACCCCTGATCATTCAATACCTCAACTACCTGGGCGATCTGCTGCGTCTGGATCTGGGGTCTTCGCTGGCCACTCAGGGGCAAACGGTGTGGCAAATTATTCGGGCGCACTTTCCGGCGACGGTGGAGCTAACGGTGTGCGGCATGATTGTCGCAACGGTTGTGGGCGTCGGGGTCGGGGCACTGGCGGCCTCACGGCCCAACTCGCCACTCGATGCGGGGGGGCGGCTATTTGGCATCATTACCTACGCCATCCCGATGTACTGGTTTGGTATGATTTTGCAGCTCATTTTTGCGGTGCAGCTGCGCTGGTTTCCGATTGGCACTCGCTACCCGCTGCGGGCCACCCCGCCCGATGGGCCGACCGGACTGTATTTGTTGGACAGCTTGCTATCGCTAGATTTTGGCGCGTTTGCTACCACCCTCTACTACCTGGCGCTGCCCAGCCTCACCCTGGGCATTCTGATCAGTGGCGTGTTTGAGCGCATGGTGCGGGTCAACCTGAAGCAAACCCTGGCCGCAGACTATGTCGAGGCCGCCCGAGCGCGGGGCATTCCAGAGCGGCGCATTGTGCTGGTGCACGCCCTCAAAAATGCCATGATTCCGGTGATTACCATTCTAGGGCTGACCTTTGCAGCCATGCTGGGGGGGGCGGTGCTGACGGAGGTGACCTTCTCATGGCCGGGGCTGGCCAACCGGCTGTACGAAGCGATTTCCCAGCGCGACTACCCGGTGGTGCAGGGGCTGATGGTCTTCTTTGCCATGATTGTGGCGGTGATTAGCATCGCCATTGATATTTTGAATGCCTACATCGATCCCCGCATTCGCTATTAGCGCTGCGGGGCGGGTCTAACCCTACATCCTGTTACTTTGGCCGACTGATTGCATGGATAGCACCACTCTACTAATGCGCTATCACCAGGGCAAACGTGACTTTAGCTGGGCGGATTTAGCCCAGGCCGATCTGGCCCGAGCCCAGCTGCCAGAGATTAATCTGAGCCGAGCCAACCTGGCTGGGGCCAACCTCAGCGGGTGCAATCTGCGCGGGGCCAACCTGTTTAAGGCCAATTTGCAGGGCGCTAATCTGGCCGAGGCCGACCTGACGGGGGCTAATCTACGGCGGGCAGATTTGACCGGAGCGCTGATCCAACCGGATCAGCTGCAAGGGGCCGATACCCACGGTGTTGCGGGGTTAGAGAGCCCCGAACTATTCCAAGAAGCCAGCCTAGACCAGGTGGATGAGACTGCGATCGCCCCCGCACCGCCGCCGCCCCCACCGCTCAAGCCAGATCTACCTCGGCCCAACCATCGACAAGACCGGCGCGAGGCAATCATTTCGATCGCGGCGATCGCGTTGGGCTATTTTTTCTACGGTCTGGCCCTAGACTCGCAACAGCTGCCGATCAGCCTAGGACTGCTCCCCTGGCTTCCCCTTTGGCTAGGCCTGGGCTCTGATACCTTAATCTGGTTTGTACCATTGCTGGGGCTGGTGGGGGC
>JBARVK010000477.1:0-15050 GCA_049646225.1 Nodosilinea sp. | reverse complement strand
ATCTCCTCCATGCGCTCCAGCTCTTTGAGCCGGTTGGCGCGAGATTTGATTGTTTCCCAGTTGGTGAGCATGCCGCCCAGCCAGCGCTGGTTGACGTAGTGAGAGCCACAGCGGCTCGACTCCTGAGCGACAATACCTGCGGCCTGGCGCTTGGTGCCGATAAACAGGAACTTTTGCCCTTGCTCGGCGGCGCTGCGAACGAAGCTGTAGGCTTCTTCCATCAGCTGGGCCGTCTGCACCAGGTCAATGATGTGAACCCCGTTGCGGGCGGTGAAAATGTACTGATCCATCTTCGGGTTCCACCGCCGGGTTTGGTGGCCGAAGTGAACCCCAGATTCAAGTAGCTCGGGTAGAGTAATAACGGGCATTTGGTTTTGACTCCTTTCGGGTTAATCCTCCATTCGAACGTGCTTCCCCAGCGGGAAAGACCCGAAAATTCGAATGTGTGGTTTTTTTGACAACTTTACTAGGGTATCACAATGGGAGCCTGGTTGTAGCTTTGCTGAAACGTTACCTGCGCTGGGGGATTGTGGCCGCCGCGATCGCCTTTCTGGCTCACACCTTGGTCGGCCACTGGGGCGAGATCACCGCTATTCGCCTCCGCTCGGGCGGAACGGGGATGCTGAGTCTGGCACTGGTAACGACCCTGCTAGCCCACGCTTGGTCGGGCTGGGTCTGGAGCTGGATTTTGCAGGCGTTACAGCAGCCTGTGTCGGGCACCTGGAGCACCCCCGTCTACCTGAAAACCAATTTGCTGAAATACCTGCCGGGCAACGTCTGGCACTTCTATGGCCGAGTGCGCGCCCTGGGAGAGATTGGCGTGGCTCGGGGGCCAGCGATTATCGGCGTGGTGCTAGAGCCCCTGCTGATGGCCGCCGCTGCCCTGCTGCTGGGCTTAGCTAGCCCTACCCCCTACTGGCCGGGGCAGATTGCGGTGCTGGGCCTGGTATTGGCAGCGGTTCACCCCCGCTGGCTCAATCCGGTTATGATCCGCCTTGGGCAAGCCAAGGTTAAGAATCAGAACCTGGAACCGCTGGCCCCTAACCCACTGCACCGCTATCCCTTCAAATCTCTGGCGGGTGAACTGGGCTTTGTCCTGCTGCGGGGACTTGGGTTCGCACTGGTGGTGAATGCAATCAGTCCGCTACCGCAGACAATGTGGCTTCTGGTCGTGAGCCAGTTTAGCCTAGCCTGGCTGGGCGGGCTGGTAATCCCAGGAGCGCCAGGCGGGCTGGGTGTGTTTGAGGCGATCGCCGTCACCCTGTTGCATGATGCCTTATCGATGGGGGTTATTCTAAGCGCAGTGGCGCTCTACAGATTAGTCAGCACTTTGGCAGAGGCCGCTGGGGCAGGATGTGCGGTGCTCGGACAGTGGTTGGCAACCTCTTCCCCAACTACTTAGATAGCTGTAAAAAGTCAAACTCATATTCTGATGTACTATACCAACTTAGTGGTGCAGAGAAGTCCTGAAAGGGTTTCTGTATAAGAGGACGTTTGAAAAGTCTGACGGGGTCAACCTGGACAAACTGGCCTCAGTCTTTGCAAATCGGGCTCAGAGTGCCTCCAGCCATAAGCGACTGACCCGCTTTTTACAGGCTTTGCGGTAGATTTGGATGCCATTGCATAGGTTAAAGCGGGTGGGGGGAATCGAACCCCCATCATTAGCTTGGAAGGATAAGGTTTTACCACTAAACTACACCCGCGAACCATCGAATATGTTACCACATGAATCCAGGCGATCTGGGTTCATGATTGTGGAAAGATCCCACGCCTGGTCTGCCTCACTGAATAAGTCTAGCCATTTTGATGGTTTTGATACTAGAGACTACGAGGTGAATCTTTATAATGAAATTCCTGGTGCTATCTAGAGGGGCGATCGCTCGTCTTTCTAGAGGCTGTCCGCACCCCAGGGTTGAGGAGTGCAGTATTTCGCAGCTAGCTATCTTTGTCCAACGATTCTAGGGTTTATCTGTGTCTGCATCTGCATCAACAGCGTATCTATTGATTTCCCACGGCAGCCGCGATCCCAGACCCGGCCAGGGGATGGAGCGGTTGGCTCATTTTGTGCGATCGCAAGAGGCCGGCCTCTGGGTAGACTATGCTCCCCAGAGCGATCGCGCCACGCAGCGGCCAGAAAACCGCTTAGATCAGCGGTCGCCTTTGCTGCATCAGCCCGCCGAACCTTTGATGCCTTCCTCAAAGGTTCGGTCGGCTATCATTCCTGACTGGCTGCGTCCCGGCGGGCGCGACCTGACATTCGCTCAGGCGGGTATTTTTCGCAGTCGATTGACCCAGCCTAAAACCATTAGGAGCCCCCTCGTTGGCACGGCCTGTCTAGAAGTTGCGTCTCTGCCGCTGCACGAGCAAATAGTTGCCTTTTGCCGCAGGGCCCAGGCCGCTGGTACCCAGCGGGTGCGCATAGTACCGCTGTTTTTGCTGGCCGGAGTCCATGTCAAAGACGATATTCCCGCCCAGGTCGAGCAGGCGCGAGCGGCGCTGCCCGATCTCACTCTAGACGTTTGCCCTCACCTGGGTAGCCACCCTGGCATCAAACATTTGCTGCGCCAAAAGCTGGATGCGGCCACCACCGAAACCCTAATTTTGCTGGCCCACGGCAGCCGACGACCGGGTGGCAACGACTCGATTTGCAGCCTGGCCCAGACATTGGGAGGCACCGCCGCCTTTTGGGCGACAGCACCGAGTTTAGAATCTCAGGTGATTCACCACATGCAGGCTGGGGAGCAGCGGGTCGCCATTTTGCCCTACTTTTTGTTTGCGGGCAGTACAACCGATGCGATTACTCACCTGACTGAAGATCTGGCCGAGCGTTTTCCTCAGATGGGCTTTCACCTGCTGCCGCCCTTGGGGCCGTCGCCAGACCTCGCTCGCCTGGTGATTGACCTGGCGCTGGATCGGGTGCCGGCGCGATCGCAGCAAACTCCTACTCCCATGCGGCGGGTCGCCTTTCGCCATACCACCCATCCGTCAACCCTGGTGTCGTAGAGGATAGGTAGGCTATTGTCTTTCTGAGGACGGTCAAACACTAGTGCCCAGGGGCTACCCTAGAGCGGCCAGAGCCGGTTTACCCTAGGGGGTACCTGGCTGCTCGGCCCCTATTTTTCTCTACTGTCTGAGTTTTAAACTGTCTGAGTTTAATTAGGCTTATGGTATCAGCTGCGTCTGGCTTTCCTGGGGGCCAACCCTACGGCAAGGTATATCTGGTGGGGGCCGGGCCGGGTGATCCGGGTCTGTTTACCCTGCGGGGCAAGGGTCTGCTGGAGGGGGCCGATGTGGTGATTCACGATGCCTTGGTCAGCGCCCCCATTTTGGCCATGATCAACCCCCAGGCCACTGTGATCGACGTGGGTAAACGCCGGGGTCGCCACTCTCTGGTGCAGGAAGACATCAACCAGCTGATCATCGAGCAGGCCAAAACCCATGCCGCGGTGGTGCGGTTAAAGGGGGGTGACCCCTTTGTGTTTGGGCGCGGCGGCGAAGAAATGGCGGCCTTGGTGGACGCTGGCATTGCGGTTGAGGTGGTGCCGGGCATTACCGCTGGTGTGGCGGTACCGGCCTATGCGGGCATTCCGGTCACCCACCGCAGCCACAGTTCGTCGGTGACCTTTGTCACGGGCCATGAGTCAGCGGGTAAATACCGTCCCAGGGTCAACTGGCGTGCCCTGGCCCAGGGGTCTGAAACCATCGTGGTTTATATGGGTATCCACAACCTGGGCACCATCACCGCTGAGCTGCTGGCCGCCGACCTCAGCCCTGATACACCCGTCGCCCTGATTCGCTGGGGTACCTATCCGCACCAGGAAACGCTGATTGGCACCTTGGCCACAATTGTGGCCAAGGTGGTCGAAACCGGGTTTGAAGCACCTGCGATCGCGGTGATTGGTCATGTCGTCAGCTGGCATGAGGTCTTTAACCACTGCCGCCCGACCGGCACCATTTGGCCCTAGGGTTGTTCGGCAGCATTCAAGAAGTTCAGCACTTCATCGCACCAGTCGATCCAGTCCTGCTCGTAGCGCATACCCCGACGCAGGGTGAGGTAGCGAAACTGCTCGGTCTTGGGCGGGTGAACTATCTCCTGATATTTCGATTCCATTATTTGATAGTTGCTCAGCCTCTCCAGGTGAAGCTGACGGCGGCGCTGTAGCTCGTGCAGCAGTATATCCACAGAGGCGTAGGGAGCAGCCAGAACCTTGACCAACAGATCTTCTCGAATGGGGGTAGGTTCGGTGGGCTCACCGTACCAGCGGGTAAGCTCGGCCTTACCCGCCTCGGTGATGCCGTAGATTTTTTTGTCGGGCTTGCCTACCTGGGGCACGGTTTCATGGGTGACCCAGCCCTGCTGCTCCATTTTGCCTAACTCGCGGTAGATCTGCTGCTGGCTGGCCTGCCAGTAGCAGCTAACGCTTTCCTCAAACCGTTTGCTGATGTCGTAGCCGCTGAGGGACTCGCGCGACAGCACCGCCAAAATTGTGTGGGACAGGGCCATAGGAGAGAGGGTTTGTTTGCCCATTGACATACTCAACTGTTTGAGTATAACCTTTTGTCATGGTACACAACAATTTGAATATAGTATTGTTGAATACCTACTGATTGAATATCTACAAGTTGATTAGGTCTGGTTTGAATACCGCCAAGCCTGTCTCCGATTTTGTTCGTTCGCCCCGCCTGTTCTTTTACATTTCTAGAGGTGCCGTCATGACCGACGCTCCCGCTTCAGTTGATTTGGTTTCTGCTCAGCCGCGCCCTACCACCGTGAACGATGGCATCAAGCGCCGTAGGCGGCTGCGCCTGCGGCGCTGGTGGCTAGTGCCGCTGGTGGCGGTGCCCCTGGCGGTGGGAGTGGGCCTGCGACAGCTCAACCAGCCGACCAATGCGATCGCCGATGCTCCGCCCTTACCCGTCGAAACCCTCACGCTGACGCTGGTCGATGGCTACACCGTAGATCGCCAGTACACGGGCGAAATTGTGGCGCAGCGCCGCAGCGCTCTGGGGTTTGAGCAGGGCGGTACGGTGGTGGCGGTGCTGGTTCGGTCGGGCGATCGCGTGGCTGCCGGTCAACCCTTAGCCCGCCTCGACACCCGCAGCCTGACCGCTCAGCGCCAGCAGCTTGTAGCCCAGCGCGACCAGGCCGTAGCCAGCCTGAACGAATTGCAGAATGGCCCCCGCCAGCAGTCGATCGCGGCGGCCCAGGCCGCAGTGGGTGATTTGGAACAACAGCTAGCGCTGGCGCAGACCCAGCGCGATCGCCGCGTCGATCTCCACGAGCGGGGAGCAATTTCACGCGAAGAACTCGACCAGCAAACTTTTGGCACCGGGGCGCTAGAAAACCGGTTGGCCCAGGCCCAGAGCGAGCTAAACGAGCTGCTAGCGGGCACCCGCCCTGAGCAGATTGCCGCCCAGCAGGCCCGCGTGCGCCAGCTAGAGGCCCAGGTTCAAGCGGTGGATGTAGACCTATCGAAGGCGGTGATTAGCGCTCCATTTAGCGGTCGAATCAGCGATCGCCCTGTGGATGAAGGCATGGTGGTCAGCGGCGGCCAGACCGTGCTGCAGCTCAGCGAGGGGGGCGCAACCGAGGCCCGCATTGGGGTGCCTGCCGATCTGGCTCAGGCCATTGTTGTGGGCAGCACCCAGACTGTGCAGGTGGGGGAGCGCACGTTTCCTGCGATCGTTACGACTCTGCTGCCAGAGCTAGAATCGACCAGCCGCACGGTGACCGCTGTGCTCTCCCTAGATATGCCAGAAGAGTCAATTTTGGGCCAGACCGCTCGGCTCATTCTGCAAGACACTCAACCCACCGCCGGATTTTGGCTGCCCTCGACGGCCCTGGTGCAGGGTGAGCAGGGGCTGTGGTCGGTGTATGTGGCTGAACCCAGTGAGGATGTCGCCGCCGTAGCGCGTCAGCCGGTGGAAATTGTGCATACCGAGGGGGACCGGGTGCTGGTGCAGGGGCTGGTCGATGCGGGCGATCGCGTCATTACCTCCGGCACCCATCGAGTGGTACCTGGTCAAGCCGTCAGCATTGCCAACTAAAGGAAGTCTCGCTATGGCCGATACACTTGCGGTAAGTTCGTACGACGTTCTACGCGAGGTGAATACTATGGCCGGGGTGCCCACGCCAGGTCTAGACCTGATCAAAACCTTTGAGGGTTTGAGTTTGCAAGCCTACCCAGACCCCAAAACGGGGAATTTGCCGATTACTATCGGCTGGGGTTCGACCCGAAATAAAAATGGTCAACCGTTTAAGCTGGGCGATCGCATTAGCCGTGAAGAGGCCGATGACCTGCTGATGGCGCAGGTCGCCAACACCTACCTGCCGCCCCAGCGACGCATTCCCAGCTGGGACAATTTGAACGCCAACCAGCAGGGCGCGATTCTCAGCTTCGCCTACAACCTGGGGGCCAACTTTTACGGGGCCAACGGGTTTGAGACCCTTTCGCGGGTGCTGCGCAACCAGGACTGGCAAAACCTTGAGGCCGCCATGATTCTCTACCGCAATCCTGGCACCAATGTGGAAGAAGGGCTGCTGCGCCGCCGCCTCTCGGAGGCCAATGTGTTTCTGGCCGGGACGCCGGGGGTGGCCCTCAGCGCCGCCGGGCAGCGATACCTGGCGGGTGGCCGCACCTCTGTACCCGGCTCCAGGCTCAGCCGTGAGGCTCAGGCCTACCTGGCCAATCGACCCACGGTAAGCGGCTTGGGTGGCAGTTCGGGGAGCGATGGGTCAGCTACCCCAGGATCGCGACTGCTGACGCTAACCGACCCGCTCACCAGCGGCGAGGATGTGCGCCAGGTTCAGCAAGCCCTGGTGCGATGGGGCGCACAGATCATCCCCGATGGGGTGTTTGGCCCAGCGACCAAGCAGGCGGTGGAACAGTTCCAGCGATTACAAGGGCTGGTCGCCGATGGCATCGTCGGGCCACAAACCTTAGCCTTTTTGCAGCGCCAGCCCCAGCCGCCGCTGCCCTCGCCCACCCAGGGCCAGCTGCTGCGGCTCACCAACCCCTTCACCACGGGCGATGCCGTACGGAGTCTACAGCAGGCCCTGGCTCGGTCGGGGATTGCGATCGCCGCTGATGGCATTTTTGGCTCCGTCACCGATCGCGCCGTGCGCCAGTACCAGGCCAGCCGAGGCCTAGTCGCCGACGGCATTGTTGGGCCACAAACCTGGGCTTTCCTCCAAAACCAGTCGGCCCCCACCCCGCCCGTTCAACGCCCGCCAACCCACATTCGAGTGCTGCGGCTCGCCAACCCCTATGCCCGGGGTGAAGATGTGCGCGCCGTGCAGCAGGCGATCGCCCGCGCTGGGTTTCCCCTAGTGGCCGACGGGGTATTTGGCCCAGCCAGCGATCGCGCCGTGCGCCAGTACCAGGCTAGCCGAGGCCTGGTGGCCGACGGCATCGTCGGTTCTCGCACCCGTGCCAGCCTAGGGGTTTAGTGCCATCAGTTGAGGTTAATCAGGCCAGCGGTTGCCAATAGTTCAATTCCCTCCCTCCCCAAATTCAGGCAAACACCACCCGTCCACCCTCCCACCCATCCACCCCTCATGAACCTCTTCTACCGCAACCGCCAGCTCCTCCTCCTCACCCTGGTGCTGATCGTCGTCTGGGGTCTATCGGCCTTTCTCACCCTGCCGCGCCTGGAAGACCCAGAAATCGTGCAGCGCTTCGCCCGCATCACGACTTTTTTGCCCGGGGCCACCCCCGAGCGGGTCGAGACGCTGGTGACCGAAAAGATTGAGGATCGCCTGTTTGAGCTGGAGGAAATTGAGTCGCTGGAGTCTACTTCGGGCAGCGGCATTTCGGTAATTACCGTGGAGCTGAAGGAGACCGTTCCTAACGTGGACCCGGTGTGGGCTAAGGTGCGTAGCAAGGTGGACGACGCCGTGGCCGATCTGCCCGCCGCCGCTTCGGTGCCGGAGTACGCCGATAGCTCCACCAAGGCCAGCGCCCTGATTGTGGGCCTGACCTGGAGGCGGGATGACGCCCCCAACTACGCGATCATGGGACGGCTGGCGGCGACCCTGGAAGATCGCCTACGGGCCATTCCCGGTACCGAAACAGTCGATGTGTTTGGCGAACCGGACGAAGAAATTCGGGTGGATGTGGCCGCAGCGGAGCTGTCGCGGCTGGGGCTGACGGCCCAGGCACTTGCCCAGCAGATTGCCGCCAGCGATGCCAAGGTTGGGGCCGGACAGTACCGCAGCGATCGCAGCGAATTTTTGCTTGAAGTTGACAGCAGTCTCAGCTCCCTAGAGCAGATTCGCGCTATGCCTCTGACGGCGGGCGGCGAGGGCCAGGTGGCGCGCCTGGGAGATGTGGCCACCGTCACCAAAGCCGTGCAGGATCCGCCGACGGATTTGGCACTGGTGAATGGGTATGGGGCGATCGCCCTGGCAGCCAAAGTTGAATCAGCTCAGCGAGTTGACCACTGGGCGGTGCAGGCCAGGGCGGTGCTGGACGACTTTCGCCGCGAACTGCCGACAGGAATAGATCTGCACATCGTGCTCGACCAGAGCCAGTACGTGCAGCAGCGCCTCAACGGCGTCGTTAGCAACCTGATCACCGGCTCATTGCTGGTGGTTAGCGTATCGCTGCTGATCTTGGGCTGGAAGTCGGCCCTGCTGGTGGGGCTGGCGCTGCCGCTGACTACGCTAGTGGTGTTTGGCACGATGCAGGTACTTGGCGTGCCCCTGCACCAGATGTCGGTGACAGGGGTGATCATCGCCCTGGGGCTGCTGATTGACAACGCCATTATTGCGGTGGATGAGGCGCAGGGGCGGCTGCGCCAGGGTATGCCGCCAGCCGAGGCCGTGGCGCAAACGGTGCGCCACCTGCTGGTACCGCTGCTGGCTAGCACGCTGACCACAGTACTGGCCTTTATTCCCATCGCCACGTCGCCGGGGGGCGTGGGCGAGTTCATCGGCACCATTGGGCTGACGGTAATTTTGGCCCTGATCAGTTCGCTAGCCCTGTCGCTGACAGTAATCGTGGCGCTGACGGGCCGACTGCACCAGTGGAACCCCCTGCCCCAACGTTGGGACTGGCTGCAACAGGGGTTCTCCAATACTGCTCTGGCCAATAGCTACCGGTGGACGCTGCGGGCGGTGTTTCGTCGCCCGTGGCTGGGGGTTAGCCTATCGCTGATTTTGCCGGTAATCGGGTTTGCAGTATTTGCCACGCTGCCCCAGCAGTTTTTTCCGCCCACCAACCGCAACCAGTTTCAAATTGAGTTTGAGCTGCCCACCCAGGCGGTACTGAGTGCGACCCAGGCCCAAATTCAATCGGCGCGTGAGCTAGCTCTGACCCACCCGGAAATTGACGATGTGCACTGGTTTATGGGCCGCACCGCGCCGCCCTTTTTCTACAACGTGCTAGATAACCGCCGCAATGCTCAGAACTACGCCCAGGGCATTGTGCAGCTGGCGAGTACCGATCGCATTCGGGAGACCATTCAAACCCTGCAAAACGAGATGGATACAGCTTTTCCCCAAGCCCAGGTGCTGGTCAAGCAGCTAGAGCAGGGGCCACCCTTCGACGCGCCAATCGAGCTGCGGGTCTACGGCTCAGACCTGGGGGGACTGCGGGATTTGGGCGATCGCCTGCGGGCCGAGCTGGCCCAGGTGCCCGGCGTAGTGCACACCCGCGCCACCCTGACCGAAGCGCTGCCCAAGCTGGCGCTGACGGTGGATGAAGCCCAGGCCCGTCGTCTGGGCCTCGACAATCAAACTATTGCCAGCCAGCTCAATACCTCCCTAAATGGAATAGCAGGCGGTTCGGTGCTGGATGGCAGCCGCGACATTCCCGTGCGGGTGCGGGTGCCCGCAGACCAACAGGGCGATCTGGGGGCGATCGCCGCGCTGGATGTGGTCACCGCCCAGGGAGAACTGCCCCTGGACGCGATCGCAAATCTCTCCCTGGTGCCCGATACCGCCAGCATTAGCCGCCGCAATGGCCAGCGTATTAACACCGTGCAGGGCTTTATCACTGCCGGGTCGCTACCCAGTACTGTGCTGGTCGCCTTTCAACAGCAGCTCAAGGAGCAGGGGTTTGAGCTGCCCCCCGGCTACCGCATTGAGTACGGCGGCGAGGCCGATGCCAGGGGCGCTGCCGTGGGCAACTTGCTCTCCACCGTGGGCGTGCTGATGATTTTAATGACCGCTACCCTGGTGCTGTCGTTCAACTCCTTTGGGCTGGCGGCGCTGATCGGCACCGTGGCGGTGCTCTCGGTAGGTCTTGCCGTCCTGGCCCTAAAAATCTTTGGCTCGATCTTCGGCTTTACGGCCATTCTCGGCACCCTGGGGCTGATTGGTTTGGCGATCAACGACTCGATTGTGGTGCTGGCCGCCCTGCGAGAAGAGCCTGAGGCTAGGCTGGGTCATCCCCAGGCGGTAGAGGACGTGGTGTTTCACGCTACCCGCCACGTGATTGCCACCACCATTACCACCATCATTGGCTTTGTGCCGCTGATGCTCGATCCCACCGGGTTTTGGCCGCCGCTAGCGATCGCGATCGCAGGTGGCCTCGGCGGTGCAACGTTGCTGGCCCTCTACTACATTCCCTCGGTGTACCGCTTGCTGACCCGCTGGAGCCCTGCCCCGGTAACCAAAGCCGCTGCAATTATGTCTAGGGGATAGTTACCCTGGGGCCTTGCAATCGGATAGAGTCTGAAGGGTTAAAGCTAGCTTACTCACGGTACAGTCGGCACTTAACCTCAGAAAATTACTCGGTTGTCGATATAATTTCTCCAACCGCTACAGCACCTTAATTCGTGGAACCTCCTTTTCCTGAAAAACTCAACTCCGATGCAGAACTGCGGGCACGGTCTGGGTTGCGGCGAGTAGTCGCCCGTATCTACACAACCCTGGAACGAGATGACTTGGTCAGACAGGTTACAGGCGACCTACAGCAGAAACTTGGGGTCGATAGAGTGCTCTTATATTATTTCTATAGCCAGTGGAAAGGGCGGGTCACCTTTGAGGTTTTAAGCGATCCAACGTTTTCTATCTTTGGCTCCACTGGTCCAGACGAATGTTTTAACGATGAGTATGCGGCGCTGTATCTGGCCGGGCGGGTTCGGGCGATCGCAGATATTGAGGTTGAACCCATCGCCGAATGCCACCGCAATTTTCTGCGCGACATGGGCGTACGCGCCAATTTGGTGGTGCCGGTGCTCATTCCCAATGGCCTGTGGGGCCTGCTTGTCGCGCACCACTGCCAGGCGGCTCACCCCTGGTCTGAGGCCGATATTGCCGCTATGCAGCAGGGGGCCAAAACCCTGGCCATGTCTCCCGCTGTGCGAGGCGATCGCGAAGAGTAGTGGCCGAACCCATCACCAAACCAAAGCCAAAGCCAAGACCAAAAGCCCCTCCCATCCAGCCCTAAAACTGAATCCGCCTTTGCTATCCCCGACTGGGCTGGGCAAACGGTGTTTGCCCCTACGCAAGCTGCCTGCTTGAAATCAGGACTACGCGATTCGGATTTGCGCTACACCACCCCACCCGCCGACCCATCCACCCCTACATTTTCTGTTACGGTTGAGGATGGCACTAAATCCGCAATGATGAAGCTACTCTGCATTAGCAACGGCCACGGCGAAGACGGCATCGCGGTTCGTATTCTCAAACAGCTGCGTCAGCTACCGGGTGCCCCCAGCCTAGCCGCCCTGCCCATTGTGGGAGAAGGTCGTGCCTACGAAAAAGCAGGGATTCCCATTCAGGGGCCGACCCAGACCATGCCCTCCGGCGGCTTCATTTATATGGATCGCCATGAGCTGATGCGCGATTTACAGGGGGGGTTAGTGGGGCTGACGCTAGCCCAGCTCAAGACGGTGCGGCAGTGGGCCAAAAGCGGCGGCAAAATTTTGGCGGTGGGGGATATTGTACCGCTGGCGATCGCCTGGCAGAGCGGGGCCGAGTACAGCTTCATCGGTACCGCTAAGTCAGAATATTACATTCGCGATGAGCACCATCGCCTGCCGGGACGCCCCTTTTTAGAGGGCTGGTCAGGTTCAGTATACGTACCTTGGGAACGGTGGCTGATGGCGCGGCCCCGCTGCCAGAGGGTGTTTTTGCGCGACCAGCTCACCGCCGATACGCTGCAAAAGCTGGGGGTGCCCGCCCTCTACCCCGGCAACCCGATGATGGATGAGCTAGAGACCCGTGCCGACACGCTAGCTCAGATTACCGCCCTCTTTCCCCCGGCTGCGGCGCGGCTCACCCTGGCGCTGCTGCCCGGCTCGCGCGCGCCGGAAGCCTTCGACAACTGGCAGCGGATGGTGACGGCGATCGCGTCGGTAATGGAGACCTTTGGCGATCGCCAAATTCGGCTGCTGGCGGCCCTAGCCTCCGCCCTCAACCTGGCCGCCTTTAAAGATGTGCTGCTGGACTCGGGCTGGCAGCCGGTGGCGGGTGAGTACCCCACGTTTCAGCGGGGCAATGGGGTGCTGGTGATGACCACCAATGCCTTTGCCGAGTGCCTGCACCTGGCCGACGGGGCGATCGCCACCGCCGGCACCGCTACTGAGCAGGCGGTGGGCCTGGGCAAACCCGTGGTTACCTTCCCCGGTTCCGGCCCGCAGTTTACCGATGCCTTTGCCGAGGCGCAGTCGCGGCTGCTCGGCCCGTCCATTTTGCTGCTCAGCGATCCCCAAGAGGCGGGGGCGGCCCTAGAGACCTGCCTGGCCGATGCCCCCCGCCTGCAGCAGATTGCCGAAAACGGTCGCCGCCGCATGGGGCTACCGGGGGCCGCAGGGGCGATCGCCAAAGCCCTGCACCAGCAGTACGCCCAGCCCCCCTACTCCGACGCGACCTCCTGGGCCACCTGATTGCGGCTGGGGTCGCCATAGCGAAAGGGGCCGGTCTGCATTCGCACCTTAGTGCGCATTTCGGCGGGTGCTTCGGCGGCTCCCCAGTGGGCCTGAATTGCCTGTACCAGCTGGTCCTGCTGCACCCGCAGATTGGGGATATCCCACCCTTTATTGATAATGGCAAACCACACCGGCCCTTTTTCAGCGGTGGGCATCATCCCGGCCAGGGCGCTGACCTCGGCCAGACTGCCGGTTTTAACGGCGGCGGTGGGGGGCAGGCGGCGATCGATCAGCGTGCCGATGTCCTCCCCCGCTACCGGCATTACATCCGCCACCGAGAAGCCCTGAGCGCCCAGCTCTCGCTGCATGGCTACCGTCATGGCCACCGCCACTCGGGGTGACATTTGATTGTCTACACCCAGGCCCGACCCGTTGACCAGGCTGAGTTCTCCCGCTGGGAGTGCTGCCGATTCTGTCGCCTTCGCCATCACCGGCCCTGGCCCGCCCACTAGCTCGGCCACCCTTTCGGCCATCACGTTGTTACTGTAAATATTCATCGCTTTGAGAATGGCCACCAGCGGCAGCGACTGGTGCCGCACCACCCATTTAAGGGGCACATTCTCCAGATCGGCGGCTGGAATCCAGCGGGCACCGCCGTCGATTTTCAGGTTGGGCTGGGGGGTGCCGGGGGCCAGGTTGCCGTAGGCCTGTCGGACTTCTCCCGTCCAGCTAGAGACAGCCATGGCCTGCTTCAGATCAGCCAAAGAGTCGGTCTGTTCTTCTTCAAAGTTCATGGTGAACGGGCCAGTCACCAGAATTTCTCCTGTCACCCGCTGAATGCCCAACTCCTGCAAACGATTGGCCAGCGCAATGCCTTCTTCCCACACAAACAGCGGGTCGCCGCTGCTTTGAATGACCAAATTGCCGTCGAGGACGCCATCGCTTTGCAGCGTGCCGTGGAGGCCCACCAGGGTATCGAAGCGGTGGTCGAGGGGCCAGGTTTGCAGTGCCGCCAGCGTTGTCGCCAGTTTGGTCAACGAGGCGGCGGGCATGGGCACACTGCCCTGGTGCTCGGCCACTACGCTCTGCCCCACCTGAATCCAAACGCCCTGGTCGGGTACAGACCAGCCCTGTCGCTCTAAACCGGCGATATAGTCGGCCACGATCGCTTCTACCACGGGGTCGCGGACCAGTTCGGCAATCCACGGTGACTGCCACTCGATTTGCAGGGCGGTGGGGTTGAGGCCCGAGGGCTCCAGGAGCCTGGGTTCTCCTGTGCCCAGTAAAATTGAGAGCATTCCCAGGGGTAGGGGCAGTAGCGATAGGGAAGCCACGTTTGCGAATCCTCCACGCGGTTATGGCCTGAGCGGGCGGTTAGGGGTCCCCGACTACGATACACCAGCTGGTTAGAAGTGGGTGGACGGGTAGGAGGGTGAATGGGCAGGCGGGTGGATGAAAGCTGAAAATAGCCGTAGGGTGAGCATTGTCCACCAGCTTTACTGTGCTGTTCGGATTAGGGCACCGCCCACTATTACCCTGTGCCATTCGGATTAGAGTCGGATTAGAGTGTAAAGCCTGAGGGGCTAAGGCTTCTCATACCCTAACCATTTTTAGGCAGATCTTGCCATGATTGTCTGCATTGCTGACCTATTGAGCACCGATGAGGTAGCCCGCCTTCGCGACGGCCTGGCCCAGGCAGAGTTTGTGCCGGGGGAAACGACGGCGGGCTGGCACGCCAAGCTGGTAAAGCAGAACCAGCAGGCGGCTAAACAGGAGGCGATTGAGCCGCTGAAGGCTCTGGTGCGGCAGGCGATCGCCCGCAATGTCCTTTTCCAGGCTGTGGCCTATCCCAGAATTGTGCATTCGCTGCTGTTTAGCCGCTATGGCGAGGGTATGAGCTATGGACGACACACCGACAACGCCCTGATGGGCGGGGCTAATTTCTACCGTTCCGATGTGTCGTTTACAGTGTTTTTGAGCGAGCCCGAAACCTACGAGGGCGGCGAACTGGTGATTGAAGAAGCCGACAGCGAGCGGCCCTACAAGCTGGCGGCGGGAAGTGCCATTGTGTATCCCTCCACCACGCTGCATCGGGTCGAGCCGGTGGTAAAAGGCGATCGCACTGTTTGCGTCGGCTGGGTACAGAGCCTGGTGCGCGACACCGCCCACCGCGAGATTTTGTTTGACCTCGAAACGGTGAAACGCTCGATGTTTGCTCAGGCCGGTAAAAC
>JBARVK010000476.1:0-9594 GCA_049646225.1 Nodosilinea sp. | reverse complement strand
AATTGAGCCTGTCATTCCCGCGGAGGCGGGAATCCACCTGGTAGCAACGGCTCTCGATAGATGCCCGTTTGCACGGGCATGACGGGCCAATTGTCCATCAAATCTACGAATTTGCAAATTTGGGATGTACCTGCCAGTTCTTCACGAAGCCGTAATTCTGACTATTTGACACATCTCCAATATAGGTTGGGTGAACGCCGTGGAACCCAACACTAGCCTATAATCTAGGGTCTGTTGGGTTCGGCTATCGCGCCGCCAACCTACGGAATGTCAAGGCTTGCCAAAGTTGTGTCAGTTAACCAGGTGGTGCGCTTAAACCAACTTTGAAACGGGAGCCAAACCTTGCTCTCAGCTATTCTCAATGCGCCCCGCCTTGACCGTTAAAATCTGCGAGGAGGTCATCCACTGACTGCCGAACGCGCCCAGGTGGGTAGTGGTAATAATGGTTTGAAAGCGGTCTTGAATCGCCTCTAGCAGCTGATTTTGGCGGTTTAGGTCTAGCTCGGCCAGTACGTCGTCGAGCAAGAGCAGCGGCGGTTCGCCGACCACCTCATCGATCAGGTGCAGCTCTGCTAGTTTGAGGGCCAGTACCAGGGTGCGCTGCTGTCCCTGGGAGCCGTATTGGCGGCTGGGGGTGTTGTTAATGGCAAACTCGATGTCGTCGCGGTGGGGGCCAACTAGGCTGGTGCGCTGTTGCTGTTCGGCGATCGCCCGCAGGTTAATTTTCTCCAAAAAGCTGGCCTGAATGACGTGTGGGTCATCCGCTGCCATCGGCACGTTGGGCTGGTAGCGAATTTGCAGGTCTTCACGCTGGCCGCTGATCGCCTGGTGCCACTGGTGGGCAATCGGGGCTAGCCGCGCGATCGCCCTCGCTCGCCGCCGAATGACTCGCGTACCCAACGCCGCCAGTTGGGCATCCCACAGGGCAAACTCGGTGGCATCTATCGACTTCTCAACCTCCCCATCGTCACCGCCAAAGGAGTTTTTAATTAAGGCATTGCGCTGCTTTAGCACCTGGTTGTACTGGCTCAAAATGTGAGCATAGACCGGCTCTAGCTGAATCAATAGAGTATCGAGCCAGGTGCGCCGCTCCCCCGGCCCGCCCCGCACCAGGTCAAGATCCAAACTGGAGAACTGCACGGCATTGACTGCTCCCAAAAAGTCGAGCTGTCGCCTGAGCTTTTCGCCGTTGAGAATGGCCGTGCGCCGCCCCGCTTGGCGCAGCACCAGGGAAAGATCGGCCATGCCCAGGTCTCGCCGGACGGAGGCCGTGATTTGGGCGGCGGGCTGGTCTTGCTGGACGAGGTCGCGATCGCGGCTGGTGCGGTGCGACTTCAGCGTTGCCAATAGCTCTACGGCTTCTAGCAGATTTGACTTGCCCTGGGCATTTTCGCCCACCAAAATCGTCTTGGGGGCCGCAAAATCAATCTGCTGCTCGCCATAGTTGCGAAAATGCCTGAGCGATAGATGGGTGAGGTACAAGGGTTAGGGCGAAGGCTTGACTTGGTTTAGGATACAGGACGGCACCGATGCCCCGCTGAATCCTTGGCACATGAATCATGGGTTTACCCACTTTCCAAAATCTGGCCCTGCTGCGGCAGGCGCTGACCCACAGCAGCTACGCCAATGAACACCCTTCCGAAGGCCCCGACTATGAGCGTCTAGAGTTTTTGGGCGACAGCGTTCTAGAGTTTGTGGTACGCGATTTGCTGTTTGCCCGCTACCCCACTATGACCGAAGGCGAGATGTCGAAGCGGGCTGATCAGCTTGTGGATGAGTCGTATCTGGCAGGGTTGGCGGTAGAGTTTGGCCTTCCAGCTCAAATACGGCTGGGAGCCGGAGCTCAGCACGAACGTCACAATCCTAGCGTGCAGGCCGATGTGTTTGAAGCGGTGATTGGTGCCTACCGACTCGATGCAGGAATGACAGCATCCTTTGGCTATGTGGAATCTATTTTTAGCCCCCTAATCGATCGCGCCACGAATCTGCCGTCCACCGACCCGGTGACCGAGTTTCAGGAGTATGTGCAGGCTCACAGGGGCTCAAAACTGCCGGAGTATCGGGTTCTCAACGAGAGCGGTCCTGACCACGCTAAGGTGTTTACCCTGGAAGTTTGGGTTGATGAAACCCGCTACGGTAAAGGTAAAGGCAGCAGCAAAAAAGAAGCAAAAAAGAATGCGGCCTTAGATGCTCTGGAGAGATTAACGCGATGAATGCAGCAATTTTAGGCTGTGGCTACGTTGGCAAAGCCGTGGCTCATGTGTGGCAGGGCCAAGGAATCAAGGTGACTGCAACCACCACTAGCCCCGATCGAGTGGATGCGTTAAGCCAGGTGGCAGCATCAGTCCAGGTCATGAACGGATCCGATAGAGAAGGTATTGCCGCCCTTCTTCAAAACCAGGACATTCTGCTGATCTGCGTGGGGGCAGGCCGTCAGGCTAACTATGAAGAGACCTATCTGAACACGGCCAAAACCGTCGTGGCATCCCTAACGCAGGCTCCCGACCTCAGGCAAATTATCTTTACCAGCACCTACTCGGTCTACGGCAACTACGAGGGAGCCTGGGTACAGGAAGACGACCCCGCCAAACCCGCCACCGACAACGGGCGCATTATGGCTGAGACCGAGCAAACGCTGCTGAATGCGAGAACGAACGATCGCGCTGTCTGCATTTTTCGCCTCGGCGGCATCTACGGCCCCGGTCGGGAACTAGCCAAAATCTACAGCCGCGCCGCTGGGCAAACCCGTCCTGGTTCTGGGCACGAAGGCAGCAATTGGATTCACTTGGGTGACATTGCGGGGGCGATCGCTTTTGCCCAGGCCCACCACCTCAGCGGTCTCTACAACCTGGTGCAAGACGAAATCCCCACCGTGCGCGAGCTAATCGATCGCGTGTGCACAGCCAATAACCTAGACCCGGTGCAGTGGGATGCATCTCAGCCCAGCGCTCGCCCCTACAACGTGCGGGTGTCGAACCAAAAACTCAAGGCAGCGGGCTATGAGCTTCGCCATCCATGTTTTGAGGGCATTTAGGAAAATTTTGGATTTTAGATTTTCGGGATATGGCGGTTACAGCTAAAGTCTTAGCCGAATTAAATCCAAAATCGCCAATCTAAAATCCAAAATCGCCCCGTCCCACAAACTCGATGCTGGCCAGGTGCAGCTTGCCCTGGGGGGCCTGGTCAAACACCATCTCCACACTCGTCAACGCCGTCAGGTCTACCCCATAAAACTGACCCAGGGGAATGCGGAGATTGCTGGCATAGAGGGGAGCGGTGCTGCCGTGGGTAGGGTCGGCCTCAAACTGCCGCAGGGCGGGCACGGTGGCCGGAATTTCGACCCGGGCCGCACTGCCCCGCTGGTCGCGCAGCACCACCGCAAATACCGGCTGCCCCTGAGGTACGGGCCAGGAGGGATCGGGAGCCAGGCGTAGCTCCAGGCTAGTAAAGGCGCTGATGTCGATGCTGTCTAAGGAAACTTGCAGCTGCTGTGGCGCGGCACTCCACTCCAGGGTAAACAGGTCTGGGACGTGAGGATAGGGCCGGGGCGATCGCTGGTCAAAGACCGACCTGGGGCGATCGCAGTCGGTCAGCGCCGGGCAAAACGTCGCCTCTAGGCCCGCTGTCAGCGTGGCTGATGGAGCCTCTTTAGCGTCGAAGACGGTGTAGCGCTGGGCCGACACCAGGGTAGTGAGTACCGGCTGGCCTAACACATCTGCTGGGGTGGCGCGATCGCTCCCAAGCCCGATTGCGTCTAGAGCGGCCCCATCCCCAGGAGTAGCCCAGACGGCGCGCAAAAAGGCGGTGGTGTACTGGGCGAGAAAGGTTTCTTGGGTCACCCGCGCCAGTCGATCGCGCGATCGCTGCGGATTGCACAACGGCCCATTGTTGGGCCTGCGGTAGTAGTCATCCTCAGCTACGGCGGCATTGAAATAGTTGTGGTTAGCCCCCGGCAGCAGCAGTCCTAGCACGGGGGTGGTACGGCGCTGCTGTCGGGCCGTTTCAACGTAATACAGGCTGCTGAGGTCAAAAATGTCGCGATCGCACCCGCCAGCGATCACCACCGTTGGCACATCCGGTAGCTGGTAGGCCTCGGGCCGCTGGGCGATCGGGTAGCTGCGGGTGGGGCCTACCAAGACCAGTGCTGAAACAGGACCAAGACCAGCGGCGATTCGATCTTGAAGCGACTCTGACGGTTTCACGTCTAACCGCTGAAGGGCGCTCAGCGCCGCCGCCCCGCCCCCCATGGAGTGCCCCACCATCGCCAGCCGCCCCAGTTCAACTCGCCCCGCCAGTGCCAGCCCAAAGCCAGACTCAGCACCCTCATTGGCGGCGGCTAAGCGCGTCAGGTGGGCATCGATAATTTGGCCACTGCGTTGGTCAGCCAGTTCGTTGCGGTTGTCGGCATTGGCCCCGTAGGTTTCGCTAAAAGCGGCGTTCAGATTGGGTACCATCACCCCGTAGCCCGCCTCAGCTAAGGCCTGCGCCAGGTAGGCCAAGCCCACATCAAGGCGAGGCTCGGGCTCGCAGGGCCACTGGCTAGTGGCCTCAGGCTGAAAGTGGCAGCCAGCGTGGCGACCGTGGAGAATGATCACCCAGGGCACGGCGGAGTTACCGGGGGGCAGCGCGATCGCCCCCGTCAGCGCCAGTGGCATGGCGTCAACTTCTACCCCCTGCTGAGCCAGGCTGGTCATGCCCAAATCGTAGGGTTTCACCCAGGGAAAATTGGCTAGATCCGGCGTGAGTGCTGTATCGGGCGGGGGCGCAAAAGCATGGCCTGACTGGCTTCCCAGGCTCAGCGCCAGCGCTAGTACGGCCAGCGCCAGGAAGTTTCTGGCCCCATTCGGAATCCCAAATTTGATTTGAAAACCCCAACTCTGTAGGGGCGCGGCCTGATGCGCCCCTGCGGGATATCTATTAGTAGCCGTAACTCCAGCGGGCCCGATAGCCACGCACATCAATATGGGTAAACACTGACGAACTGGCTAACCCGCCTCGGTTACCCCACCAGCCATTCAGCCGCGCGTAGACGTCAAAACAGCGCACGCCGGGCACTACGAAGTCCACCGCATCTCCCGACATGTGGCGAGACATAGACGCCCCCCCCACGGCCCGATTGGTGACCGGGTCACGGTACCAGGAGTTAATTTGCAGCGGCCTGTCGCCGTACATTTTGCGAATTTCTTCCATGGCATCGGCCACTTTTAAGATGTTGTAGACCACTCCAGCATGGGCAGGGCGACGATAGCGGCCCGTGCTGGGGTCAACGTGCAATGCCTCACCCCAGGTAAAGTTGCCCCGCACCCCGTAGCGGTTTTTAGGCTGAATCGGGACGTTGGCGTAATAGGTGCCCGAAAACCCAGGAAAGGTGAGTGCCATCCCCCGGTCTTTTGGGTTAGCCGGCTGCCCTGACCCCTTATCGGTGGGATGGTTGCCGATTTCAGTGCCAGAAATTTCAATATCGGGCACGTAGGCGTACCACGCCGTTCGGTTTTGAGGGCCTAAAAAGGCTCCCTGCAAGGCCACCCGCACGTGGTTGTTCTCCGGCTGGGCATAGGAGTTGAGCAGAAACACCGTCCCCTTTCTCACCAGCACTTTCTCGGCGTCAGAGAGCTGGTTCGACTGCACGGGTTGAGCTTTAAAGATGGTGTCGCCTGTCACTTCTAGGGTTTGGCGGTTGCCGTCTATCTTGGTGTCAGGGCTGTAGACGTACCACTTAGTGTTGACTTCGGCCCCAACCACGGCATCGGCGAGTTCGACCTCGTAGTGGTCGGCTGCCGCTGGCTTAAAGGCCAGCAGATTAACCTGAGCACCGTTTTTGACAAACACTTTCTGTGACTCGCCCAGCTGCGACGAAATTTTGGGCTCGGTTTTGAAGAGCGTATCGCTAATTACCTGTAGTCGAACGCCAGTGAGTACGTCAATATCTGGGGTGTAGACAAACCAGGTGCGGTTAGTTTTGTCGCCCAGGGTAGGTTCGAGCAGCTGAATCCGCCAGTGATTTTTGCCGACATCAACGTAGTACTGAATGTCGAGGGCGGTGCCGTTGGTGACTAGCACCTTTTCGGCATCGGTCAGCTGGCCAGCCAGCTTGGGCTGGAGCTTAAAGTAGGTCGTACTTTTGACGCGTAGCGTCAGGTTTTCAGCGGGTTGAGGCACAGGTTCGCCGCCCGCATCAGGCTCTGTAGAACTACTGCCGCCCGTGGGTGGGGGAGTCACTTCCTTCGGTGGTACCACCTCTGCTGGGGGAGGCGCTGTCTCAGCGCTGCTGCCAATCTTTTCTGGTTCCGGCGCACCGGTGCCGATCGCTACCGTCATGGCCAGGGGAGCGTCCGATCGCAAAAACCAGTCCCGCATGCCCTCCACATTGAGCACCTGCTCCTTGGGGTTGCCGGAGGAGGGCCGCTTTTGAATGCGGGAGATCCACTGGTTTCCCTGCATTAAATAAAAAGCTTCATCGGTTTCCTTAACCCAGGTACCCATGGTTGATCCCCGTAGACACAGTGCGGTGCTGGCCATACAAAGATGGCCACCTAGGTATGCATATTAGAATCGAATGGCCGAGATGGCGCAGTTTTGTGACCCAATGATGCAGGTTTGTTACCCAAAGCGGTTGCCTGGGCCGCAGGCGAAGGCGGGGTTGCCCCTAAAAGCGTGCTCAGGTCGGTGCATCCGGCTTCAAGAAAGCCCAGACTGCTCAAATCGAGCTTGGCTATGGGGGCGATTTGAGGTTGGGTAATTTGGGTCCAGCTTTGATAAATCAACGGTAGGGCGCTGCTGCTAATGAGAAGGGCGATCGCTAAACTCAGTGCCCCATCTACCCAAAACCAGTGAAACAGCGCCATGCAAAGCGCCCCCAAAATGACTCCCACCGAGCTAGCCAGATCGGCCACCACGTGGAAAAAGGCCCCTTGCTGGTTGAGTGACCCATCCCCCTGGCCGTGGAGGAGCCAAACCCCAAACCCGTTAATGCCCAATCCTACCAGGGCCGTCCCGGCCATCGGGCCGCTGACCAGCATCGTGGTGGGTGCCGTTAAGTGATGCCAGGCTTCTAGGGAAATTAGCCCGGCCATCACTAGCAGACCAATGCCGTTGATCAAAGCCGCGATCGCCTCTAGGTGGGGCTGCCCAGGCCGTCGCTGAGCTAGACCCCGACGGGTCAGCCAGCTTGCCGATAGAGCCAGGGCGATCGCGCCCCCATCGGTAAGCATGTGCCCTGCATCCGACTGCAGGGCCAGACTGTTGCTGTAGCTACCGACCAGCCACTCCACCACCGTAAACCCCAGCACCAGGGTGAGAAAGAGCCCCAGACGCTG
This sequence comes from Nodosilinea sp., assembly GCA_049646225.1. Taxonomy (GTDB): domain Bacteria; phylum Cyanobacteriota; class Cyanobacteriia; order Phormidesmidales; family Phormidesmidaceae; genus Nodosilinea. The sequence goes on along the minus strand of JBARVK010000476.1, from coordinate 2,278 downwards.
GCGATCGATGTCAGTGAGGCCACAGCGGCAGGCCAATGGATGAGGTGGGTGAACCGGAGACACCATCGACAAGGAATGCACCTGTATTCGTTAAGGACGATTTGTCCCCGCATTCTGGCATAGTTTGCGGGCTGCGGATGTATTGGTAGACAGTTTTATGATTGCGACTCACCTTCGGTTCTGCCGCCGCTGCCTGCCGCTTCGCCGTCCTGACTGCTCATCAGCGGTTTGATTCTCGGGTATACCACTGGGTAATTAGCCAGGGCGGCCTTGGCTCGGCGCAAGATATCGCTGCGAAAGGCTGGCTCATCGCGAATATCCATGGGGTAGGCTTTCAACTTGATATGGGTGCCCCATGGGGTCTCGTTCATGACGACTCTCACCGGCAGCTTGAGCTGAATAAAGCGGCTGCTATAGGCCGCCTGATAGAGCACATCGGTAATCACCTCAAGATCGGCCTCGTGGTCAGCATAAAAGTCGGTCACCACCTGGGCTTCTAGGCTGCCGCTGTTGGCGTTGACGATCGGATCGGTCCAGGTTTTGCTGTGGGGAATCGTCACCAGGTCATCGTCAAAGGTATGCAGGCGAATGCCCCGCAGTCCGTAGCTCACCACTTCGCCATAGTGGTCGTCAATGGTGACGCGATCGCCGACTCGGTAGGGGGCCTCAAACAGGGCCACCACCCCAGCGATGATGGAAGTGATGTAGTCTTTAAACGCAAAACCCAGCGCCACCGCCAGGGTGCCGGTTAGGGCCACCAGGTTGGGGCCAGATACATTGATAAACAGTCTCACCACGTAGGCAATCAGGGCCAGGAGAATCAGCCCTTTCAAAAATGGGATCGACTGCTTAATCGTCAGGCGAAACCGGCGCGGTACCCGCTCTGAAAGCCAGTTGGCGAGGCTTTGGATACCCGTCAGCAGCAGGTAGGCCAGCAGCACACTGAGAGCGGCTCTGAAGAAGCGGTCAACGGAAAGCTCTCGCAGCAGGTCGTCAACCTTATCGTCGGCGTTGTTGAGGGTGCCCATCTGGGCCAGGCGGATAGAGAGCGCGTGCCAACTGCTCATCGTTGGTCATCTCCGGTGAGAAAGTTGTTGCTGTCAAATTCGCTAGCCAGCCGGGGATAGTGATTTGGCTGAATGCTCAAGCCCTGGCGACTCAGCTGCAGTACGTCTACCTGGCGAAGCTTTTGACCGCGTACGTGGACAATGCTTTCGGGCTGACCCAGGCTCAGAGCTAGCTGCGATCGCGACGTCGTCCCGTGCATCATCAATACGTGCACCAGATGGTAGTCTATCGAGTCGAGATCGGGCAGGGCAGGCAGGGTCGGCTGCACCTGATAGAGGGGCACGGGCAGGGCCTCCCCTGGCTCTAGGGGCTGAGGCTGCTCGGGCAGGTCTGAGGTTTGCACGCGCAGCGATCGCAGCCACAGTAGCCGGGCTATTTCAGGGCTATCCTTCGACAGCTCGGCAAAGTTAGACCAGGAAATATTGCCCAGGGCTGAGGAGGATGAGTCTTGCTCAGGGGCGCACGCCAGACTTTCGGCAACGGGGGTCAGCCAGTCGCGCAGGTCGTCGCAATCGAGATGGGGCAGGTCAGCGGTCTGATCTAAGTACGCATCTACCTGACAGACCCGAGTTAAAAAAGCCCAGGCCCAAGTATTGCAGGGCATCAGCCAGAAGTAATTGCGCTGGGTACCAGCTGTATCGCGCAGCCACTCCACGCCCTGCCAGCCACCGATACAGCGCAAAAAACACTGCTCCAGCGGCGGCAGCACGATAACGGTCAAACGGCGAGAGAGATCGTCTGGGTGGTCTTCTCCATCGTCTTCATCGGTTTCGCTGAGCTGTTCCATGGCCTTGACCAGCTGTGCCTTGATAGACAGCGGATCCGCTGGACGGGCCATCCAGTCTATGGGGCGCAACGTCTGCCAGGTCTGGTTTTGCTCTGGAGCTATGTCTGAATTGGTGTCTGCATCGATCGAGGCTAGAGCTGCGTCCAGTACCGCCGCCGTATCATCCACCGGGCTACCCAGTAGCACCAGAGTGTTGGGAGCATCAAGGTTGTTTCGCCAGGCGGTAACAGCCTGGGTCACCGGATCGGCTACGGCGTCCAGGTAATTGTCTGGCAATGTTAAGGCTTGCAACTGTTGCCAGATACCCAACTCCCAGGCCGGAGGCAGCGAGTGAAACTGATTTTCGGAGAGCTTAGAGGCTGACTGGGCTCGCAGTAGACCAGACTTCAGCTGGTTGCCAATGGTTTTGACAAACTCACTGAC
>JBARVK010000475.1:0-2614 GCA_049646225.1 Nodosilinea sp. | reverse complement strand
CGACAGCACTCTGTGGTTTGTCGATCGCGCCCAGTTTCAGACCCTAGCCGAGCAATACCCCGGCATTTTGCAAACTTTCACCCGGCAGCTGGTGGATGCGGTCAAGCGGCTGTCGTTTCAGTTTGATCTGGAGCAAGAGCGCCAGGGGGTGCTGCGTCCGTACCTGGTTGTTAAAGCCAAGCGGGGGGTAGTGGGCCGCAGTCGGTACGGCGATCGCCTGCGGGCCGAGATTCGCGAGGCTGCCAGCCACCGCAAGTCGGTGCTGATCTTTGGTGAGCCGGGGCTGGAGAAAGACAACCTCGCTGCCCTGATTCACTTTGGCTCGACCCAGCGCCGGCACCCCATGATTAAGGTTGACTGCGGCCAGCTACAGGCCAGTGGGGCCGATCTGTTCGGGCGATCGGGCGGCAGACTGGGCCTGCTGGGGGCGCTGGGGCAGGGCACCCTGGTGCTCAACAACCCCAACGAACTCGATGCTGACCTGGTCGAACCCGTGGCCCAGCTGCTCAAAACTGGGCAGTACCGCCCCGTGGGCCGCAACGGCGAGGCCCCCCTGGTCACCGCCGAAGCCCGAATTATTTTGCTCTCTGAGCAGGGGCTGCCTGCCTTCAACGAGGCGATCGACGAAACCATTAAGGTACCGCCCCTGCGGGTGCGCAAGGCCGACATCGAAGACTGGGTCAACTACTACCTGTCGCTAATCTGTCGCCGTCGGGGCACCGGGCGCATTTCAGTGACTCCCGAAGCGATTCGTCGCCTGCAGTCCTACGATTTTCCCAACAATCTGCGTGAGCTAGTGAACCTGGTCGAGCGGGCGGCGGCCCAGCTGTCGGGCGGCGGCCTGATTACCGAAGAAATTATCTGGCCCGCCCAGAGCAAAAAGAAACAGATGCGGTTGAATTTGCTCAACCGCTACCCCGGCCTGCGGCGGTTTTTGAGTAGCCCGTGGTGGCCCGATCGCCTTAACTATTGGATCGTCCTGCCGCTGTTTGCGGTTGTCATTGCCGTACTCTGGTTTGGCCCCCAGCCGCGCCAAGAGAATGTAGCGCTCACGATATTTTGGGCCTGGTGGTGGCCCCTGGTACTGCTCGGCTTCCCCTTCGTGGGGCGGCTGTGGTGCGCCGTCTGCCCGTTCATGGTCTACGGTGAAGTCACCCAGTGGATTTCGCAAAAGCTCTTCCCAGGACGGCTTCAGCGCTGGCCCCGCCAGGCCGCCGATCGCTGGGGCGGCTGGTTTCTGTTTGCCCTGTTTACCCTAATATTGATTTGGGAAGAGGTGTGGAACTTAGAAGATACGGCTTACCTCTCTGCCTGCCTGCTGCTGCTGATTACCGCCGGGGCGATGGTTTTCTCAGCCCTGTTTGAGCGGCGGTTTTGGTGCCGCTACCTGTGCCCTATCGGCGGCATGAACGGTCTATTTGCCAAGCTCTCGATCACCGAACTACGAGCCCAGCAGGGTACTTGTTCGGCGGAGTGCACCACCTACCAGTGCTACAAGGGCGGTCCGGCCAAGGGGGAAGGTCAGGAAACGAACGGTTGCCCCCTCTACTCGCACCCGGCCCAGCTGGTCGACAACCGCGACTGCGTGCTGTGTATGACCTGTTTAAAAGCCTGTCCTCACCGATCGGTGGAGCTAAACCTACGGCCTCCCGGCATTGAGCTGTGGACCACGCACCGGCCTCGAGCCGCCGAGGTAGCCCTGATGTTTTTGCTGCTGGGGGCGGTCTACCTGCACCGCCTGCCCGAGCTACAAACGCGGCTGAAGATCCATTTGCCGACAGAGACGGTCGTAGGGCACAGTCTCGTTTCCCTGGGGGTACTGGCGCTGCCCGCTTTGATCCCCCTCAGCGTAGAGGCCGGGCAGTGGATCTGGCGAAAAGCCCAGGGTCTAACCCCGCGCCCGGTGGTGCGGATGGCCTACGGCTATTTGCCCCTGGTGTGGGCGGCGAATTTGGCCCACTATTTGCGCCTGGGACTGGGCGAGGGTGGACGGATTTTGCCGGTGTCTTTGGCTACTTTTGGGGCCTCAGGGGCAAATCTGCCGGTTTGGATTGCCCACCCGGCAGTGGTAGCCTTCTTGCAGGGTGTAACGCTCCTGTTGGGCATGGCGCTGTCGATTTGGCTGACGGTCAAAATTTGTCGTCAATCAGGCCCACAACGCTGGTTTCAGCACGCCTGTACCGGGCTGCTCGGGCTGAGCCTGTGGTGGCTCATTCCAGGGTTTTAGCCAGGGTTTTAAGCCGAGGTTTGAGGGCGCTACGATAAGGGTCACTGCCCCTCTCGATTTAAGCCTAGCTGCGTTGTAAAGTTTCAGTGTAGGTTAGGCCCTAGGTATTGCTCTCCACAGTCATTTCCAGCAAGGGCCTGATAGGGTACGGCCTAACGATATAAGAACGCCCCTAGCCCCAGGGCGTCATCCCTCCAAGTTCGCCCCATCAGCATCGTCACACCGCTCTGAGTTCCTTTTCTTTGAGTTTTGCCCATGTTCCAGGAAAGTTCACTGGACTTTAAGCTGGTTCAACGGGTCTGTTTGCTGCAGCAGGCCCTCGACCAGGCCAAAAAATCGATCGAAGACCTGCAACAACAGGTGGCCAATCACGACATGCTTCAGGCC
>JBARVK010000474.1:0-6765 GCA_049646225.1 Nodosilinea sp. | reverse complement strand
ACCCTGTCGTGCGGCAAGCTCACAACCGGGGTCACGGTCGCTCCGTGGTCATCCATCCTGATGCTGCGTAACCTCAAGTCGCCCGAGACCTACTTCCAAGCCGCCTTCCGGGTGCAATCCCCCTGGTCGATCAAAAACCCCAACGGCGACAACCCCAACGAAGAAGACATCCTCAAACCCGTCTGCTTTGTGTTCGACTTCGCCCCCACCCGCGCCCTGCGCCAGCTCTCGGAGTACGGCATTGGCCTGGCCCCCAACGAGCCCAACCCCGAGAATGCCGTTAAGGAGCTGGTTTCGTTCCTGCCCGTGCTGGCCTACGATGGTGCGAACATGACGCAAATTGACGCGGGCGGCATTCTCGACATCGCCATGGCGGGCACCTCGGCCACGCTGCTGGCCCGCAAATGGGAGAGCGCCCTGCTGGTGAATGTAGACAATAACACCCTGCGTAAAATCCTCGACAACCCTGAGGCCCTGGCCGCCGTGGAGCGTATCGAGGGTTGGCGGGCGCTAGGCGATAACATTATTGAGACGATCATCAACAAAAGTGAGACGGTGAAAGGGCTTAAGGGCAAGGCTAAAGAAGAGGGGCTAACACCCAAGGAGAAAAAAGAACTCACCGACGAGGAAAAGGAGTACAAATCTAAGCGCAAGCAAATTCAGGAAAAGCTGATCAAGTTCGCGACACGCATCCCAGCGTTTATGTACCTGACCGACTTTCGAGAAAACACCCTACAGGATGTGATCACTAAGCTAGAGCCAAACTTGTTCCTGACCGTCACCGGCCTGACCGTTCAAGACTTCCATCTGCTCGTACAGCTCAAGGTATTCAACACCGAGCACATGAACCAGGCCGTGTTCGCCTTCCGACGGTACGAAGACGCCTCACTCCGTTACACCGGCATAGAAAGCCACTCAGGGCTAACGCAATATGGTCTCTACGACACCGTAGTGGCGAAGGAATGAAAGCACCGGGGATCACGTGCTGAGATCAGGCATCGATCCCCTATTGCTCTTTGTTGCAGTCGCGCTTTGGTTACCCCGTACCCATAAAAAAATCAAAAAAGACCGCCCGTTAAAGACTTAACAGGCATAATGCAACCATTGTTAGACTTTAGAAGCGATCCCAAATGAGCAACCCCGCCTACTGACTTTGCCTTTTTAACAAAAGTACCTGGCAAGAGTTTCTCGACGCTGGGGGCACCGTCATGGGCTTTCCTCAAACCCGCCAGAACACAGTTAAACGTATCAAACCTGGCGACTACCTGCTGGGTTATATGACCGGAATCTCCAAGTGGATGGCCGTTCTCGAAGTCACGAGCGACCCCTACGACGACATTGAAAATACGATTTAGAAACAGGCTCTCTTTCCTTATCGAGTCGATGTTAAGCCTGTCGTCCATGTCGATCCCGATACCGGAGTTTATGCGTTGTCTGTCAGCAAACAGATTCGCCTCTTCGATAAACTGAAAACTCCTCACTGGGGTTTACTCTTTCGCGTCGCCCCTCGCGAACTGCACCCCAAAGATGGCGAACTCCTCATCAACGCTATTCGCGAAGCCCAGCAGGCGGCTAGCTAAGAGCGATCGCAGTACCCGGCTCTTAGGAGTTAGGCCCAACGTTGATCTTGATGTTGAGAAAATATCCTTAGGGCGTATTGATGAACGAGGCTATCTGCGCCCAGCCGCTGAATACAGCGATGAAGGGAACACTGTAGCCGTCGCAATCAAAAACGCCAAAGGAATGTCTGTATCACTTTCAATTGAAGGTTTACCAGCATTTCGGAAACCTTCCACCTTTGGCGGTATAGGTCGAGATCCGCTCTGGCAAATCGATGACAGCAAGATTAAGGGCGATTTGGAAGCAGTTCAGGATAGGCCCCACCCATATCAGTATTCTGCCAATAGGGTTGCCTTTAGCCTATCGTCCCTTCAGCCCTGGCTACGTCTGGCTGCCTTACGAAGGTGAAATTTATAATCCCCTCATGGCATCCCCAAGTCTAAAGGACAAGCTAAACGATTTACTGCTGGCAAGCTGATTTAGCCTAAATTTCTATAATTAAATTAGCCCTTTCGCTTCTACACTGCTGTGGCACAAATCACCATCGACATCCCCGACGACCTTGCCCAGCGGCTTCAGCAATTTCAGGCCCAACTGCCGCAGATGCTAGAGCTTGGTTTACAAGAATGGCAATCCCAGCAGCGATCCACCAATTTCCTTGACGAGCAAGACATCATTCTCCTTCTCGCCAGCCAACCCACCCCAGAGCAAATTCTCGCTATTCGCCCCTCCTCAGAATTTCAAGCACGGGTCAGCGACCTAGTAGCCCAGAGCAAAGCCGGAACCCTTTCCGCCAAGGGTGAAGCTGAACTAGAGCGCTACCTGACCCTAGAGCATCTAGTGCGCTTGGCTAAAACCCACGCCCTGGCGCAACTTCAGCAACTATGAGTACCTGTGTGCCAGCCGCTCTACGCAAGCAAGTCACTGAACGGGCAGAGATGCGCTGTGAATACTGCCGCTTTCCCCAGAGCGTAACCCTCCTTGCCTTCGAGATCGAACACATCATCTCTGAAAAGCATGGTGGTACCACGACCCTTGAAAACCTTGCCCTGGCTTGCCCCTACTGCAACCGTGCTAAAGGCACCGACCTTGGCTCCATCGACCCAGAAACCAACTCACGCCCTTCTTTAATCCCAGAATCCAGACCTGGCGAGATCACTTCACTCTTGCAGGCGCTACCATTGCTCCCCGAACGTCAGAAGGCAGAGTCACTGTCCTGATTCTTCAGTTTAACCATCCCAATCGGGTTCAGGAGCGTACAGGACTAATAGCAATTGGGCAGTACGCTTAACGACGCTGACGTAGATATCGATACCCCGGCGATCGCCTTCAAGCCTCTAGCTCCTGCGCCGTGCCGCAGTGGCGGCAGTAGGGCAAATATTTGTAGGTGGGCTGGTGGCAGTGGTGGCACTCCACATGCTGGTGGTAGCCACAGTGGGGGCAGTGGTCATCGCCTAGGCGCAGCTTTTTGGCACAGCGAATGCACGTCTGGTTTTGCACCCGCCCCGCCACCTGTAGCCGGGGGTTGAGCACCACCTTTTGCACAAACTTGATAATGCCGTAGCCCACCAGCGGCACCAGCAAAATGTAAAGGTAGTTGATTAAAAACAGCAGCCCCCCCAGCAGCGCCACAATCACCTGCGACAGCCAGCTAAACAGCGCCCCAAACTGCAGCACCTCAAACAGCTTGATCACCAGCGGAATGCAGAAAATCACCAGCAGGTGCCAGCTCTGCAACGCCACCAGCCCGTAGCCACGCCGCTCGGCAAAGCGGTAGACCGCCCAGGCCAACCCCACCAGCGGCAGCAAAAACAGACTCTGAAACAGCAGCTGCACCGTGGGGTACCAAAACGAGGCCCGCTGATACTGGCGATCGAGCGATTGAAACTGCGCGTCGTTGTTGAGCAGGGCCAGAAACGGCTGGCTGGCCTGGGTTTGGGTGAGCTGGGTTTGCAGGTCGCGCTGCTGCTGCCGCAGTTGCTCCAGGCGGGCGTTGTTGCGATCGAGGGTGGCGCGGGCCTGGGCCGCTTCCACCTGGTTGATCGACTGATCTTGGGGCTGCCCGGCAATTTGCTCTAGCAGGGTCGAGTCGTACTGGCTGCGAATGGTCTGGTTCTCTTGCTCCAGGGCGGTGATGGAGTTTTGCACCTGGTCGAGGCGATCGAGAATCTGCCGGTTTTCGGGGGTATTGAGGCCGTCGGCGGTGGCGGCATAGTCGAGACAAATGGTCGATACCTCCCCCAGGTGGCCCTCGGCTTGATTGCGGTAGTTGGTGGCCCAGCTAAACCCTGGCTCGGTTTGAAACCGAATGCTACTGCGTAGAACGTCGTAGTCGCGGTTCCCTTCGGTTTGGGCGCGGTAGCTCGCCCAGGGTTCGTGGCAGGGATGGGTCTGGTAGGGGCTGAGGGGCCAGCGGCTAATATCGCTCAGGCCGCTAAACACGTTGAAGAGCACAAACAGGTCAATTAAGATAATCACCGCCAAACTAGCCCGATTGACGGGCTCATTGTTGACGGTGCGAGCTTGCCTGAAAAAGCGGCGAAACTGCCGCCGAACTCGATTGACCATAGCCCTGGCTCCAAACGCGTGATGCTACTGACTGTAGCCTCGACCCGAGTCAAGACTCCGCGCTACCGTCCAGTTTCCAGGTCTGGCCTGTGGTGAGCGGCGGCCTAGGGCTGTTTACGGGTAGATACGCTTAATCCTTCAGGGCCTGGTCGAGGTCGGCAATCAAATTGTCCACCTGCTCCAGACCAATGGAAAGGCGCAGCAGGTTGGGGGCGGTGGTCGTCCCCTTTTCGATCGAGGCGCGGTGTTCTACGGTGCTGTGGGGGCTGCCAAAGCTGGTGGCGCGGGCAATCAGGCGAGTTTTAGCGGCCACGCCCAAGGCGGTCTCCTGGTCGCCCTTGACTAAAAACGACAGCAATCCCCCAAAACCCTGCATTTGCTGCTGGGCAATGACGTGGCCGGGGTGCCCCGGCAGCCCAGGGTAGAGTACCTGTTCAATGGCGGGGTGCTGGGCCAGCCAGGTGGCAATGGTCTGGGCCGCCTGGGCCTGGGCACGCACCCGCAGGGGCAGGGTTTGCAACCCCCGCAGGGTGAGCCAGCAGTCGAAGGGCGAGGGCACCACACCGCCAACGGTTTGAATCAGCCGCAGCTGCTCAAACAGCGGGTTGATCTCGCGGGCGACCACCGCGCCGCCGATCACGTCGCCGTGGCCCGCCAGGTATTTAGTGGTGGCGTGAATGACAAAGTCGGCCCCTAGGGTCAGCGGCGTTTGCAGCACCGGAGAGGCGATCGTATTGTCGCAGGCCAGGTAGGCGTCGGCCTGGTGGGCTAAGTTGGCGATCGCGCGAATATCAGTCACCGCTAGCTGCGGGTTCGACGGCGTTTCGATCAGCACCAGGCGGGTATTGGGTCGCAGTGCCGCTTCTACTGCCCCCAGGTCGGTCGTATCCACTAGGGTATAGCTCAGCCCCCAGGGGGCAAAAATTTGGCTCAGCATCTGCTGGATGCCAAAGTAAACGCTCTGGGGCGCAATGACGTGGTCATTGGGGCCAAGTGCCTGCAACAGACTAAAGGTGGCAGCCGAGCCGGAGGCAAAGGTGGCCGTTGCGACCCCCTGCTCCAGGGCTGTCAGGGCCGTTTCAAGGGCGTCGCGGTTGGGGTTGCCGCTGCGGCCATAGACATAGCCCTTGGGGTAGCTGCCGTCAGCGTCGCGCTCGAAGGTAGTTGAGAGGTGAATGGGGGCGGTCAACGCCCCGGTGGTGGGGTCAATGCCCCGACCACTGTGGATGGCCTGGGTATCGGCGGAGAAAGGCGTGGCTTCGGGAGACATAATAAATAGTGACTAACGGGGCAATGACATTCTCCTGATTGTAGGAGCGATTTTTTCCAGCATTGTCCCAGGCGATTCCCACCTAGGGAGACGTCGCCAACGCGTTCCAACCCCGCCCCCCCATCTGGGCACCCTAACGTTACTCCCCTTCTGCCCCCCCGATTCCCCTGCCCATGGATGCTGTTATCACCTCTGCCCTTGTGTTTTTGTTCGGTGCCGCTGTGGGCAGTTTTCTCAACGTGGTGATCTATCGGGTACCGGCGGGGCTGTCGCTGCTGCACCCCCCCTCCCGCTGCCCCCAGTGCCACACCCCCCTCAAGCCCTACGACAACGTGCCGGTGCTGGGCTGGCTCTGGCTCAAGGGCCGCTGCCGCTACTGCCGCACGCCCATTTCGCCCCGCTACCCGCTGATTGAGGCGTTGACGGGGGCATTGTTTTTGGCGACGTTCTGGCTGCTAGGGCTGGGCTGGGCCACGGTGGGCTACTGGATCTTGCTGAGCTGGCTGGTAGCCCTCACCTTTATCGACATCGACACGCTGACGCTACCCAACGTTCTCACCGGGTCGGGGCTGCTGCTGGGCCTGGCGGTTAAATTTGCCCTGCCGATCGTCCAGGGTGCCCCCTGGCCTGAACCAGTTCAGGGGCTGTTGGGCGGCATTCTCGGTGCGGTGCTGGGGATTTGGTTATTTGATTTAATTACGCTATTTGCCTCGGCGGCCCTGGGGCAGACAGCCATGGGCGGCGGCGATGCCAAACTGGCGGCGATGCTGGGGGCCTGGCTGGGCTGGCAGGGGGTGCTGCTGAGCGGGTTTTTGGCCTGCCTGGTGGGGGCCGTGGTGGGGGGTGGCGCGATCGCCCTCAAGCTAATCAGCCGCCGCCAGCCCATGCCCTTTGGTCCGTTTTTGGCGATCGCAGCCGTGATCACGGTCTTCTGGGGCGAGGCCATCATTGGCGCTTACCGATCGCTGTTTTTCCCCACCCTGTAATGTCTTGAGGATAGTGAATTGGCCAGGAATACTTTTGTGGGCAGAATAGCGGCTCTCTGGCTGGTGCTGGTGCTGGGCTGGGCGATGTGCCCTGCCAGTGCTGGGGCTACGAACTGGTATTCAGTCGCTGAAGCAAGCCAGGGTCGGCAGCAGCAGTTTGTCGATCTCGACTCTATCCAATCCCTGGGGGCAGGGCATGTGCGGGTGGGCAGCTACTACGTTGACCGCCGCTCGGGCACACCCCAGCGTACGGATTATTTAACTGAGTACGACTGCGATCGCCGCCGCTTTCGCGATGTCGAGTTCAACGGCCCCGTAGGCAGCAGCGGCTGGATGCCCGTAGCCCCCGACCCGCTGAATTCAGCGGCGATGGAATACGCG
>JBARVK010000473.1:0-15087 GCA_049646225.1 Nodosilinea sp. | reverse complement strand
CCCACCGACAGTCGTGAGGTGATGCTGCAAAAGCTCTACCTGGGGGCGCTGCACCGGGCCGCACCGCCCAATGAGTTTGGCTTTGAGCTAGAAACCACCGTGGAGGTGCAGCTGTCATGACGTGTACCACCGTTGGCAAAGAAATTGTGCGGGGCACTATCTGCCGCGATCGCTGGAACATTACCGTGCTGCTCAACCACAGCGGCGTGGTGCCCCTAAATCGGCTGTCGCACCTGGGGCTGAGCATTGATTGGCACCCGGATACCGACGATCGGGCCGTGGTGCTGGTGCTGCGATCGCAGACTCCCAGCAGCGGTGGTCAGGTGCGGTTTGGCGGGGCCGACGGCCCCGATCGACGCACCTTCACCGGCGATGGCGATCAGCTAATCGCCCTCTACGGCAGCCGCGCCTCGGCGGGCACCGAACCCGACGTATTTTTAGATGTGATCGTTGACGAAGACGTACGCCATTCCCTGGGGTTGCGGGTGCAGGCCCAGACCCAGGTCAACGTTGACACGGCTCTTGCCCGGCTAGAAGCCGAACTGGCGATCGCCGCCCAGCCGGCTCGCCCCACCGACGCCGCTTTGCAGCCAGTGTGGGATCGCTACGCCCGCCTATTTGCCGATGCCCACCAGTTTGCCGATGCCCTCAGCAGCCTGCCCTCAGCCAGCATTCCCGCCGTAGCTGGCTCCCTGGATGCCCGCCCGTTTGATCTCGATGAAATTAAGACCCATCTGCGCCACCATGGGCGGCCCCAGAGCATAGCCGAAACCAAAGGGCAGGGCCGCAACGATGCCTTTGACCCATTTCGAGGCCACTGGCGCGGCGACTGGCGGCAGCAAAGCGACTGCCCCACCGCTTTCCGCACCTGTCAGGACCACCAGTGGGGCGACACCGTTGCCCTGGCTACCCAGCCCCACCTTTACGTGCAGCGTGTGCGTTTGGGAGAAGATAGCCGCCCCTACCGTGAGGGGGCTGAGGCCTGCACCGCGCTCACCGATGCGACGCGAGACGTAACCCAACCCGCCCTTAACCTAATCAATATCGAAACTGGGGTCATTGTCGGGGCCGTTGGGCTTCGAGAAACACCCGATCGCGGCACAGTGGCCCAGCGCCCCCATGTCGGTTTCTATATTGCGCCAGGCCGATTGCTGTGGGTAGCCGAAGAACACCTCAGCGCCGACGGCAGCGAGGTCACCTACAGCGTGTTCTACGAAATTCGCGAGGGCGATTCAGTCGATCAGCCCCTGTACACCATTCAAGGGTTCGAGTTGCGCTGGCATCGGGGCGAAAGTCGTATTCAGGGCGAAATCACCACTAAAGCGGGCCAGTACCTCAAAATTATGACCGCTGAGGAGCGGCAGCTAGAGCAACAATTTCGCGATCGCGCCCTGCAACCCGGCCACCTAGAGCAGCCCTACTACCGCCGCCAGCTCGAACGCCTCAGCCCCGACGACGTCCGCGCCTTTCAAAATAATGCCGCCACCAGCGCGACGGTGCGCCCCTACCTGGAGCGCCTGCTAGACTTTGTCACCCAACAAAAAGCTCTGGCCGAAGCCCCCCTCGGCCCTCGACCCGCCGTTACCTTCATCATGGGTGAAGAACCGGAGGATGCCGCCAACCAGTTCTATTCCTCGGCCCGCAATTTCTTTGACCTGAACCCGGCTGGCACCCTGGTGACCAATCTGCGCAATCTGGTTCAGGTGCGCGACTATCTGAACCGCCACGCCCCCGCCGCCGGCCCCTGGGGCGAAATCAATATTGTCGTCCACGCCAACGAAGAGGGCGGCATGAGCATTCCGGTGAGGGCGGGTGGCAACGACATCTTCCCCGAGCTGCTGGAGCAGGCGATCGCCGATGGCGACATTCTCCCCCTCGACAACGACCAGGTCGATGTGCGCACCCAGGTGCGAGTGCGGGGCTGTGCCCTGGGCCGCAGCCAGGAGATTCTAGAACTGTTGAGCGTCGCCCTGGGCAGTCGCGATCTTCAGCATCCGGTGGTGCGTGCCCCTCAGGGCCTGCAAAGCTACAACTGGCAATCAGTGGGCGGCACCCTCACCGAGGTGGAAGAACACCTGGTGGAATTTTGGTTTGTCAGCTGGCCCGGCACCACCGCCGCTCGACCCGCCCGCGCTACCCTGGCCCAGCAGTTTAGGGACAAGTACCGCGACCACCCGGTCGATTTTGACTGGGAAGATGCGCTCCGGGGACGGGTGCCCGGCATCACCCAGGAGACCCGCGATCGCAGCCTGCCCTATGCCCCGATTGCCATCCCCTATGCGCCCGCCGATCTGCCCCCCCTGGGCACCTCCGCCCAGCGCCGGGCCGCCCTCCTGGCCCGCACCACCATAGAGGCCGAACTCAACGCCGATGGTTACCAGATTGCCGACTTTAACTGGGTCATCGGAACGGCTCAACGAACCCTGAGCAACAGCGATATCGAGGTCACCTTCACGATCAACGCCCAGCGCACCATCCTGCGGCTCGAACGCGATCTGCGCGCCCAACTCTCAGCCGTGCTGTTCACCCTCAGCAGCAGTCTGCAAACCGACCTCACCACCCGCACCCTGTCGCCCGCTCTGCGCCAGGCCTTTACCGACGCCGGTCACCCCCTCTCCGATGTCGCCCTGGTGCTAATCCGTGAAGTCAACCAGCAGTGGCTGATTGTTGACCCAGCCCATCCACTGCTGCACCAGCCCGCCAACCTCCGCACTTTTTTGGTCCGTCGCACCGACACCAACCTCACCGTTCGCCGCGAAGACCCACTCAGCACTGGGGCCGTCGTTCGCGCCCACCCCCCCGTCACCGACCTGCAACACTTCGGCGAATACGTCCCCGCCCGCCCCGCCACCCACCCCCTCGGCGAAAACATTCCCCCCTAACTCTCCCACTCCCCCATCTCCCCCACTCCCCCATCTCCCCCACTCCCCCCCTATTCCTCCCCATGCCCTACCAGACCATCAGCCGCGACACCACCCAAGGCACCCTCTACCCCAACACTCTGCCGATGGAGGTGCGCCGTGGTTAATGTGCCGTTTTTGAGCAACAATACACCGGCGGCGGTGCGGCGACCGGCCTTTGCGATCGCCCACAGCAGCGGCGCATCTTCCGGCGGCCTGGGTGGCCTGGCGGCAGCGGCCGGAACTCTGCTGGGCCAGCTCAGCGACGACTTTTGGCTCAGCCACACTCTGGAAATTGCTGTGCAGACTGGGCCTTTGCCCTTTATCAACACCGCCTGTATTACCTTCGCGGCGGCCAATGCGCCAGATATTGCCCTTGCGGATGCAGTGACGATTTCCCTGGGCTATGGCGATGTCGAACCCGAGGCTGTATTGACGGGCACCGTTACCCGACAGGTGCGCACCCTGACGGGCCTCACCCACCTCTACGTCAGCGACGGCGGCGGCCAACTGGCCCGGCAGCGGCTCAACCAGAGCTACGAAGCTCAGAATGCGGGCGATATTGTGCGCGATCTAGCCAGTCAAGTCGGGGTTGAGACCGATGTCGTCGAAGCCGGGCTGTCACTACCCTTCTATGCCCTGGCCAGTACCACCCCAGTGCATGCTCAGATTGCCGCCCTGGCTCGCCGCAGTGGCTACTGGGCCTACTTCACCCCGGCGGGCAAGCTCACCTTTGCGCCCGTCAGCGAGGGGGAAACCGTGCAGACCTTCACCTACGGTACCGATGTGCTCAAGCTCGAAATGACCGATGCCGTCCCCGTCCTGGACGGGGTGCAGGTCAGCGGCGAGGGGGCGGCGGGCAGCCAGGGCCAAGACGCCTGGAACTGGCTGGTGGCCGATGCGACCGGAGTGCAGGCCCAGGCGGGCCGTGGCGAGGCCCAGCGCTGGGTCAGCGACGGAGCCCTGCGCAGCCAAGATGCCGTGCGCACCGCCGCCACAGCTCACGCGTCAGCCGCCGCCTCGCGTCAGCTCACCGGGGAACTGTGGGTACCCGGCGCTGCCCAGGTGGTGGTGGGCAGTCAAATCGCGATCGCCGCCGCTCCAGACAATGTCCTCAACGGCAACTACCAGGTCGAACGCGTGTGCCATCGTCTGTCTAAGTCCCGAGGCTTCGTCACCCGCCTGAGCATTTTGAAGACCGCCTCGGTGCCCCTCGGCACCCTGGCCGCCCTGCCGGGAGGACTGCCATGACCACCCTCACCCTGTATGAAACTATTCAGCGCATCGTGCAGGAGGAGCTGAGCCGTCAGCAGACAGCGGAGCTAGCCGTGGTGCAGGAGAACCATCCCCATGCTGATGCAGGCGACACCGACAATTACACCTGCACGGTAGTCCTGCGCAACACCGGGCTGGTGCTGCGTCAGGTACCCGTGGCCACCCCCCGCCTTGGCCAGGTCAGCATTCCCTCGGTGGGCGAGCTGGTGCTGGTGCAGTTTGTCGGCGGCGACCTCAACGCCCCAATTATCACCGGCAGCCTCTATACCGATGCGGCCCGTCCCCCAGTCAGCCAGTCCCAGCAAGCGATCTGGCACCTGCCCCCCGATGCGGCCGAAGACGACGCCCTGCGGGTTGCCTTCACTGGCGAAGACCCCAAGGAAATCACTCTCTCCCTCGGCAGCGCCCTGACCATCACTCTGCTCGACGACGACCCGGTGGTCTCGATCGATATAGATGGGGGTAAAGCAGCGATCGCGATCGACCGCGACGGTGCCGTCACCATCACCAGCCAGGGGGATGTCACCCTCGAAGGCAACAACGTTTCGATCAAAGCCCAGGCCAACCTCAACCTCGAAGGCCAAGGAGAAACCGTGATTAAAGGAGCCACCGTAAACATTAACTAACCCTTTCCGTTTCCCTCTGGTGTCCCCATGAATGAATGGATACCCAACCCAAATTCAACCCCCGTAGGCCGCACCAGCCAGTGAATCGGTCATCACCCCAGATTCCCCCACCTCCCCTACCTCCCACCCTCATGCCCCAACCCGCCGCCAAACAAGGCGATCAAATCCTCGCCACCGACACCCACATCATCATGGTGCCGACCCCCGGTGGCCCGGTGCCGACGCCCCTGCCCCATCCCTTTACCGGCCAGATCGACGGTGGGCTCAGCCCTGATGTCAACATCGGCGGCCTGCCCGCTGCGGTGCAGGGCAGCACCGCCAACAATGGGCCGACTCACATTCCCCAGGGTGGGCCATTTCAAACGCCGCCCAAAAACCAGGCCACGATTCAGACCGGCAGCGGCACGGTATTTATCAACGGCAAACCCGCCGCCCGTCACGGCGACACGGCCCTCACCTGCAACGACCCCGCCGATGCCCCGGTAGGCACGGTGGTGGCTGTAGGTACTGTTTTCATTGGAGGTTAACGATGGCTACCGATGCCCACCTGCGGACTGACCTGCGGCTGCAACTGCGGCAGGCGGCCCTGCGCCCGGTCTATGGCACCCAGGAGCTAGTGCGCCGCATTCCCCAGGGGCGGGTGACCGATTTTGCCACCATTGAGGGCACCGATAACCTGGCCCAGGCGGTAGTCATGCGGCTGCTGACGCCCCGAGGTGAACTGGCGGCTCTGGGCCACGCCAACTACGGCTCGCGGCTGCACGAGCTGATTGGCCAGCGGAATGTGGCCACCAACCTGGATTTGATTCGGCTGTACATTCTCGAAAGTTTGGCCCAGGAGCCGCGTTTGGAGAAGGTGGAATCGCTGGCGGTGACACCAGCAGCGGGCACCAAAGATCGAATCAACGTGGCTCTGCTGGTGAAGCCCGTGGCGGCCCCGGTGACCCCAATTTCCTTTGTGCTGGAGGTAGCGCCATGAGTTTTCGCCGTCGACCGTTTCCCGAAGTGCTGGACAACCTGCTGACCGGCATCACCCAAGGGGTTTCGTCAGAAAGTCATCCGTTTCCGCCGCCAGGGGCGACTGGGCCGCCCTTCCGCCACACCCTGCAACAGCCCCCCGTGGCCGAAATTCAGTCGGTGTACGGTCAGCGCGACGGGGAGTCGGTGCTGTTTCGCCAGGGCAGTGACTACGCCCTGACGGAGGGCCATACCCTGGCCTGGCTGGAGGGGGCACAGCTGCCAGACCCCGGCACGCTGCTGGCGATCAACTACTATCCCCAGGCGGCACTGCCGGTGTTGACCGATATCTACACCGGCAGCGTGGTGCGCACCTTGAGCGAGTCGGTGGCGCTGGAGATCGCCCGCCTCTATGCCCAGCTGGAGCAGGTCTACGACTCGGGCTTTGTGGATACGGCCAGCGATCGCGCCCTCGACCACGTTGTGGCCCTGCTGGGCATTGAGCGGGTGCAGGGGGGGCTGGCCACGGGTCTGCTGGAGTTGACCCGCGCCGCCAACAGCCGAGGGGCAATCAACATTCCGGCCGGGACGCGGGCGATTAACGCCGACGGCAGCGTGGAATATGAGACCACCGAAACCGTGCAGCTCGCCCCCGACCAGACCACCGTACGGGTGCCGATTCGCGATCTGGAGCCCAACGACCCACTGCCCGCCCATGCCCTGACTACCTTGGTGGTGCCCCTGGCGGGGGTGGCTAGCGTCACCAACCCCGCCCCGACGGCGATCGCCACCCGCAGTGAGACCGACGCCGAGCTGCGATCGCGCACCAAGAACTTTCTCTACGGCAGTCAGCGGGCCACCCTGGGGGCGCTGAAGCAGGCGATCGCCAGCCAGGGTCTGACCGCCGAAATTGCAGAACTCACCGATGAAGCCGGGGTGCGCCGCCTGAAGATCACGCCCCTGGTGGAGACGCTGCCCCCCGACCAGTATCAGCGGCTCCATACCGCGTTAGAGGCGGCTCGTCCGGCGGGCATTCCCTTTACCATTGCTGCCCCCAACCCGCCCGTGCCCCTGGCTATGAGCCTGCGGCTAACCACTACCAGCGGCCTGCTAGAGCAGGATTTGCGGGGCATTCAGCACACCCTACAGCAGCAGATCGCCGACTACTTCGCCCAGCTGCCCAGCGCCGAGCCCGGCAGTCTCAACCGCCTGATCGGGCTGGCCCTAGCTATCAACGGCGTCGAAGATGTGCAAATTCTCAGCATCGTTCGTACCGAAGCGGGTACTCCAATCAGCGTCATGCCTGACCCCGCCAGTGGGCAGCTGGCCACCCAGGGGCTGGCGGTGCGTCTAGGCAGTTTGGATATTGCCGACCCCAATCTGCCCACCCGCCTGACGGTGCAGGTCAGCCATCCCGACGACGCAGACCCCGCCGATCTGCCTGCGATTGAGGCGGCGCTGCGAACGGCGATCGCCACCCTCAATGACCTCAGCGCCAGCGAAACGACCCCATCCGAACAGCGGCAGCTCACCTACGGGCGGCTGCTGGCGGTGGTGCCGCTGCCTAACCACCTGGCCCAGCCGCTGCCGGATGCCACGCCGTCAGCACCTGACATCAGCCCCTACCAGGTGCAGTTTGTGGTCACCCAGACGACCCAGTTTAGCCAGGTGCTGACGGCCCCCACCGACTCGCCCTACCGCCTCACTCCCTTTGAGCGACTCAGTGTGGATGGGGTTGAACGCACCACACCGGAGGCGACCGATGGCTAAATACGAGCAGATTCGCGATCGCCTGCCGTCCCTCTATCGCCCCCAGCCGGGGGAGGCGGGGTTGATGACCCGATTTTTGCAGTCAGTGGGGCGATCGCTGGAGCAGGTTGACCTGGAGGCCGCCGCCGTACTGCAAGCCCACTGGTTTGAGTACGCCGACCGGGCCTTTTACGACGCCTTCTTTCGGCGGCGGCGACAGCTCCAGGAGCCCCCGCTGCCGCCCCCTGTTGCCAACGACCCAGCCCTGCTGACCTTTCCCTACATCGACGATCTGGCCTACCTCAGCGCTCTACTGGGGCTGTCGCCCTGGCAGGAACCGACCCGTGAAACCGGGGAGGCATTTCGCCTGCGGGTGCGCCGCACCGTGGCCCTCTACCGCGATGGGGTGGGCACGATTCAGGCCCTGCGCCGCATGGTGGAACTCCAGCTGCCAATCGATCTAAGCGCTGCTCCGGCCCTGCGCGATCGCCCCTTTTGGATTGAAGACGGCGTGGCCGCCGCCCCCACCCTGGCCCCGGCTCTCCCCAACGGCCCCCCGACCGAAATAATTGGCCCGCTGATGCGCTGGCATCCTACCCTGACCGGGTTGCGTCCCGTTTTGCCCACCCTCTACGTTCAGGGGGTGGCCACCGAGGCAAACAAAGTCGCCGCCACCGAGTCGCCCTGGATTGAGCGCTACGGCGGCCCCGGCCAGCCCCTCGGGATCGCCTATTCGGGTAATCTGGCTCCCGGCGAAACCCTGCGCCTACAGCCCGCCTATGACAGCTGGCTGGGCACGGCGACCGGGCTAGAGCGAACTCGCTCGACCACTGACCCCACGGCAGCGGGGCCCTGGACCGTCGACCCAGACAGCCCTGAGGGAACGGTGGTGGCGATCGCCCAAACCGAAGACAGCGCTCTCTGGATGGCGGTCAACGGTGAGGCCAGCGGTCAGCTCTGGCGCTACGACGGCATCCGCTGGAGCGAAGAATTTGCTGAACTGAGTACGATCCACGACCTCAAGGCCTACGGCTCCGATTTGCTGATCGGCACCGACGATGGCCTGGTGCGGCTGCCGCTATTTCCCCCGGTCGGTGAAGATCAAACGCTCACCACCCTTCCTAGCGCAGCGGTCTATGCTCTGGCCCAGATGGCTGGCCAGATCTGGCTGGGCACCGCCACCGGAGCGTTTATCCTCAACCCCGATGGCACTCTGGTCCCCACCGCGCTTCAGGGAGTCGAGGTCTACGCCATCCACAGCGATGGCGGTGGGGCGCAGTTCTTTGGCACGAGCTGGGGGCTGCTCCAGCAGCAGCCAGGGCTAGGAGTCTGGTACCGCTACCGGGGCCAGGTGCGCACCGAGCAGCAGTCCGAATGGGACGTCTTTGACCCCGCGACTGGCCCTGCTGAGGCGGAGGTGACTTTTTTGCCGACCGTGCGGACGATCGCTCGCAGCGGCGACGGCACGCTGTGGCTCGGCACCGACCAGGGGCTGGCCCGCTACCTGGCCCAGCCGGTGCGGGGGCTAACCAGCGAAACCGTGCTCCACGCCTTTCCCGATATCAGCACCGGCCCTGTCCATCAGCTCGCCCTCGACCCGCGCGGGCTGCTGTGGATGAGCTGCGATCGCGGCCTGCTGCGCTACGACGGCTACCGACTCTGGCAGTACCAGGGCGATCGCTGGCAGGGGCTGGGCCGAGCCGACCAGATCTATAGGGGCGATCGCGACCCCATCCCCCGCGATGCCTGGCGCTACGACCCCGACGCTAGCGCCTGGGCACGGTTTACCCCGCTCACCCTTAGTCTGGAGCTGAGAACGATCGATACCGCCGCTGTGCATTGCTTTGCCTGGACCGATGGCGCGATCGCCGACCTGGGCCAGTGGGATGGCACCAGCTTTACCGCCGATCCTACGGCGGCTGACCCTACCCCCCAGCTGCGCATGCGCTACAAACCTCGCCCCACAGAAGTTCGTGACGGCGGGCTGGTGGCGGTGCCCCGCCTGCCGGTGGGCCTTTCCACCTGGCGCTATTTACAGCTGGAGGACGACAACCCCGTTACCACCGATAGCCGCCCGCTCTGGACCAGCGAGGGCCGTCGGATTGGCGATGACCCCAGCGCCATCGACCCCGAGTCGGGCCGGTTTGATGTCACCGGGTCGCCCCCCAGCCACTTCGATGCCAGCCTGTTCGCCTTTCTGCCCGCCGCCCGAGTGTGGCTGAGCTGGCAGCCCTACCAACCGGCCTCGGTACTGGTGCGGCTACAGCGGCTACAGCCCAGCGAAGCCATCGACCCGATCATTCTCGATCGCGTGTGGGCTGGCCTGCAGCAGGTGCGACCCGCCGGGGTGCAGATGCAGCTGGCTCTGGGCGACGATCTGCTGCGAGATAACTCCAGTGGCTAATCGTTCTCCGATGTTTTCATGCTTCTCCCAGACCGTTTCACACAGGATTAAGAGGTAAACACCATGGGTCTACTAGCAGATGCGATCGGCAACAAAGTAGCTGGCGAACTGATTCAATCTGAGGACTGGAATCAGCTCGTCAACGCTCTAGATGCACTGGTCGAGGCCACCCTGATCGAGCGAGTCACGACCCTCGAAACCACGATGACCACCCTGGGCGACCAGGTCACTCAGCTGCGCACCGACGTTACCGCCCTGCAGACTGTGGTGAATCCGCTGATCGCCCAGTACTACCGCCTCAACCTCAGCACCGAGCGGGTCAACTATGCCCTGGGCGAACTGGCCGATATCACCGTACAGCTCACCGATTTGCAGGGTAATCCCCTGCGGCTGACCAGCCAAAACCGGCCCTGGATTGACCTGGTCACGACCTGGGGCCAGTTTCGGCCCGTGTCGGGGTTTACGAGTCGGGGTGGGGTGGGCGATCGCACCATTTCGGTCCAGGTCAACAGCGAGGGGCTGGCCCGGATACAGCTGCGCTCCGACTACGCTGAGGGCCTCACCGACGACGACGAGAATGAAATGGCGGTGGTAATGCGCAGTCAGCCCCAGGGGTTATCCCAACCGATTGCCCAGCTGATTTTGGCGGCCACCACACCCCAGGAGGCCAGCCCGGTGTATCCCCTGCTGCGCAGCCAGTATCAGCAGTCGAGCCGGATTCAGAACTATCTCGACGCCCACTATCTTCGCCATCCCGCCCTGTCGGTGGGCACCATTCGCCCCGACCTGGGCAGCATTTGGCGCAACTATCGAGCCACGGTGATGGCCTTTGCCAAGCCCGACGCCGACCCCACCACGCCCGACCCCAGCCTCGGCGTCAGCTCGCTGCAAATTAACTATCGCGACTGGATCGGCCCCTGGATTGTGGACTTCATTCGGCCACCCCTAGAGCTGCTGCCCCTGAATCCCTACATCGAGCGATTTACCCCCATCATCGACCGAGACTTCCGGCGATCCACCGAGCGGGTCAAAACCGAAATTGCCACCCTGGTCGAGAACAAAGGGCTGCTGGGCAAACAGCGCGAATATCGCATTGTCGACGAAGCGCTAAAGCGGGTTCAGCCCACGACGCCAGTGCCCTTCCTCAATACCCTGACCGAGTCAATGCACAATGCCATCGGCATTCAGCAGACCCTGGGCCGGGCTGAGGCCAAAAACCTGGCCCTAACCACTCAGGATGTGGGCTTTAAAGTGTTTAGCGACACTGCCCTCCAGACCGAAACCAACACGGCGGCGATTCGCACCGAGCTGGCCGAGACCGTGCAAACTCAGGTCAGTCAGGGCCTCACCCAGGCCCGCCAGACCCTCGAACAACAGCAGCAGGTTTTCCGCGCCTCGATTGAGGCAGAGAACGGCGTGGTGCAGCGGGCGATTCGCCAGCAGATTTCGCCCTTGCAGGATCAGGTATCGGTGCTGCGCACCCTCGACCCCGCCGTGGTCAACCGTCAGCTCCAGGATGTGGCGGCCCTCAAGACTCAGGTCGAAGCCATTCTGCCCAATCTGCGCCTGCCCCGTTGAGGATAGTTCCATGCCCACGACTCTGGATATCGATCAGCTTCACGATGATCTTCAGGCCCTGCGTCAGCAGGTGGCCCAGCTGCAAGCGCAGCGGCCTCGGGTTGCCCTCGAACCGTCGCACCCGACCCCGTTTCTGGGGCAGTCGCTAGTGCTGATGGGTACCGTCACCGCTGGGGACGGACGGCCCCAGGTGGGTACAGCGGTGGTGGTCGCCACTACCTGGGGGCGGCTGCGCAGCCGCGATCGCCTGATAGCCGAGCAGGGCACCAGCCTGGTGGTGACGACCGATTTCGACGGTCGCTTTAGTCTCAGCCTGCTGCCGCCCACCTCAGAAGATTTGCTAGAGGCCCAGCAGGAGGCGCTGGAACAGCTGCTGGGTCGGCTGAACGCTACCGCAACCACTCCGCGCCAGACCGAAGCCGACCTGCGGGAAATGGCCCAGCTCTACCAGTGGGAGGTCAACCACGCCTATCGCCAGGCTCTAGATATCTACTTTCGCGACTTTGGTGAGGGGCTGCTGGAGTCGGTAAACGTACGCGACTACCTGGCCCAGTGGGACTACCTGGAGGCCACGGTCACCGCCTACGTACAGCAGCCGGGGGGAACGACCGTGACCGGGCTGGGGGCGCTGATGGTGCCCTTTAAGCACTGGTTGGGCCCCTGGCTGGAGACATTCCTTACCCTGTCGGAGGCGCAGAACCCGCTTCCCACCGTGCTCGATGCGCTGCAGAAGACCAATCCTCTGGGCAATCTCCGAGAGGGGGTTTACCGGCAGGTCAGCGACTATGTGGGCCAGCAGCGGGGCCGAGTTGGTGCCTACATTGGGCGCAAGGTTGTCGACAAAACCGTACAGTCCTTTCTCTTGCAGGGTCTGGATGATATTGAAGATACAGGGATTAAGGCTGACCTAGCGCCAACGCTAAACGTGGCCAGCGGCCTGCTGGCCATCGGCGGCGTTAGCGGCTTGCAAAGCGTGGTGCAAACCCGCAGCGACCTAAAAGCAGAGGTGGGCAGCCAGATCGAGTCGAGCGGGATTGCGGTGGGTGTATTGGGCGATCGCATTGCCGGTATCGCCACACAGGTCACCGGGCTACAAACCTCGATAGGAACAGTAGATGGCCGAGTAGGGACTCTGACCAGTCAGGTCACAGGGCTGCAAACGTCTATTGGCACGGTGGATAGCCGGGTCGGCACCCTAACCACACAGGTCACAGGACTGCAAACCTCCCTCGGCACGGTGGATGGTCGGGTCACTACGCTGCAAACCCGGTTCAACCAGTTCGATACCCGCGTCGGCGGAGTAGTCACTGGCCTGGGCACGGTGCAGGAGCAGGTGGAGGGCTTTCAAAGCCGTTTCGCCCAAGTCGATACCTTGTCCGCCAGCGTAAAGGCGTTGAACAATCAGGTGGAGGGCTTTCAGGGCCGCTTTACCCAGGTGGATGACCAGGTGGGGAACCTTTCGACTCAGTTTGGCCGCCTGCAGCGCAACGTTGAGCAGCTTGATACCAGCACCACCACCCGTTTCGCCCAAATTGGCAACCGGATTGGCACCATTGAAGGGCGGCTGCCGATCGTGGATGGCCGTCTAGGTACGGTGATGAGTCAGCTCGATACCCTAGAGACCACGGTGACGGGCTTTGACAACACCATTGGCACGCTCGATCGCACCGTAGCCGATGTCCAAAACTCGTTTAGGGCGGTGCGCGATCGCATTGACACCCAGGCCGAGAGCATCGCTACTCTGCGGGCAAAAGACCAGGAATTTGACGGCCAGATCACCACGCTACAGGCCCGCAGCCAGGCCACTGACACCCGCGTCACCCGGCTGAACCAGGAGGTGGTCGGTCTTCGGCAGGATACCGTCAGCCTCAACCGCAGCATCGCCCTGACCAACAGTTCCGTAGAGGGGCTCCAGCGCAATGTCAGCAGCCTAACCACCCAGGTCAGCGGCCTAGATACCCGAGTCACGACCGTCAGCGGTCAGGTGGGGCGTCTATCGACCAATGTTTCCACCCTGAATACCCAGTTCAGCAACCTCAATGGCCAGGTGGTCAATCTCGATGGTCGGTTCAATACCCTCGACGTTCAGGTTGGCGGCCTGCGGAGCAATCTGACCAATCTCGCGCGCTTGTCCAGCAATCGCATCAACGGCCTCGAAGACTCGATTGGTCGGGTCGGCAACAATGTTTTATCCCTACGCACAGACCTGAACCCGTAACTATGGCCCTTCCCATCGGCACTCACACGCTAGATACGGCTGTCGGCCCGCCGCCCCGCCAGAGCTTTCGCCGGATGTGGCCCCTCGCCCTGCCCGCTGGCCAGGGCAGGCTCAAGGTTGCACCCGGAACCCAGATCCAGGCCGAGTTTCTCCCCCTGACCTTTGATGCCCTAGCCAGCGGGGCAGTGGTTACCGCCAGTCGCAGCAACCAGGGGGGTGGGGTGCGCGTCACCCTAGCCCTACCCCTGCGCCTGCATCGGGTCACGGTCACGGGCGGCGTGGGGACGATCACAGTCCATCGGGTGGATGGCGATGCGATCGCAGAGCAGGCCACGACCCAGGCCACCAGCGGCGGAACGATCCAGCTCTCCCAGGCGTTTACCGATCGCCAGTTTGTGCTCAAACAAAACGGCGGCTCACTCACGACCGACCAAATTGCTCAGCTGTGGTTCATCAGCTACCCCACCACCCCCCGCCTCGGCGTACTGGATGAGCAGGGTTCTCTGGTTCCCCTCTGGCAGGCTCCAGGGCAGCTCACGGCCAGTAGCGCCCAGGGCCAATTAACCCTGACTACCGCAGACTTTCAGCCTCTAGAGCGACGCTTAACGGGGCCGTCGCCCCCCACGCTCAAACTAGTCGCTGAGTCAGATGCCCCCTGCCAGATTCAGATCACCAGCGCCAGCCTGAGCTATCGCCGGGTGTACCAGGGGTTTACGCCCCTCGGGGGTACCGCCAAGCAGGTGCTGCGGTTTCAGGGCCATGACCTGCGGCCCCAGTCGGTAGCGCTGAGCCTACCGCCCCAGGTGCAGACCGCCTCGATTCAGCTCAGCGTCAGCCTCAGGGGTGCCCAACCCGCTACCGCTTCGCTGGCCACAGCCACTCAGGCTCCACCCACCCAGCGCCAGGGGGTAGAGCTATGGCCCCAGCAGTGGGGCGCTCTGCCCTTTACCCCGACGGCGGCCACCCGCTACAGCGGCATTACTCTGGGGCTGCTGCTGCTGCGATCGCAGACCACCCTCACCGTCGATCTGCGCACCGACGAGGGGGGCCTCCCCGGTCTATCTCTCAGCCGAACCAGTCAGACGGTGCAGGGGGCCGGGCAGCCCCAGTGGGTTACGCTCCAGTTGCCAGCGGCGGCGGTGGTCTACAGCCAGCCCTACTGGCTGCTCGTGGGCGTGAGCGAGCCGACGCTCTGGCTAACCCACCCCGGCGATGGCGAGATCTATCTGCTAGAGCACTCCCCCCAAGCCCTCTGGTCCACCCGTCACCACTACTCCAAGACCCAGGCGCTCCACCATTGGATAGAACTTGAGGCCGCCCTCAGCGCTCAGGCCAACCATGGCACTGGGGCCGGGGGGCATCCGGCCCTGTCCTTACGGC
>JBARVK010000472.1:0-3513 GCA_049646225.1 Nodosilinea sp. | reverse complement strand
CTACCAGCTTCAGCCTCTTGCATCTTTTCACCGCTGAAGCCTGTCGTTCTCTGTCTATCTAGCCTCTTGGCTAGTGGCTACCAGCTTCAGCCTCTTGCATCTTTTCATCGCTGAAGCCTTTCTCGTTACATCATCAGGGCCTATCACATAAAGGGGAGGTGCGTCTCATGGGCAGCCCAACCCACCTCATGCATCTAAAGCAAAACATCGAAATCTGGAACCGCTGGAGAAATGATCACCCAAACCTAAGACCCGATTTAAGCGAAGCCTATCTCTGCGCCGCTGACCTCAGTGCGGCTAATCTCAGCGGGGCAAATCTGCATAGGGTTGACCTGTACTCCGCCGATCTATGGGGTGCCGATCTGAGCCATGCCGATCTGCGGGCTGCCAACCTTAGCAGTGCTCACCTGGTTAACGTCAACCTCGCTGGGGCCAACCTCTGTGAGGCCGAGTTACTGAGTGCTAACCTCACCCAGGCTGACCTGCGCGGCGCTAACCTGCACCGCGCCAACCTCAGCATGACTAACCTGGCGGGAGCTAACCTCACTGGGGCCGACTTGACTGGGGCCAACCTCAAGGGCGCCAAGCTCACCAACGCCAACCTCACTAATGTGCGGCTGACCGGGGCTGAGCTAACCGGCATCATGGTTAGCGATGTCGATATTGGTCTGCTAACCACCCTCGACCAGGTGAACTGCGACCACGTTTACGTGCTGTCTTGCTTAGCCCAGGGGAGCAGTGGTGAGATGGCTAACACTTACACAACTTACTTTCGGTCGGCTTTGCACCAGTTTTACCAGAGCTTTGTGGAAGTCTGCGACGACGCTGGGGCGCAGTTTTACCGCATTGCCTGGCCCTCGTCAGGGCTCACCGCTGGCCCAGATATCTACCTGCAATCGGTAGAGCGGCAGAGCAACGGTGACCTGATCGTGCGGGTAGGTGTGCCCAGCATTAAGGCATCGCCACCACCTGTGACAGAAAAACCTACGGTGCAGCAATTGTTTAGCACCCTGGGGCGGGGCGATTTTTATCGCCAGCAGCTGCAAGTCAAAGAAGAGCAAATGGCCACGGTGCAGCGGCAAAACGACGAGCTGCTGGAGCTGCTCAAGGCCATGACCCGACAAAACGTTTACGTTCAATCTGTTTCTGTAATGGAGAATAGCATCATGACCGGTGTATCTAAGTACGACATGCGCGGCGCAAATATTGGCAGCTTTGCCGACACCGTTGAGGCGGGGGGCCAGCAAAAATCGGTGCAGTACAATCAGCACGCGATGGATACGGTCGCGGACTTTGACCTCGTTGTTCAGGTGGAAGAACTGCTGCAACAGCTGGCCGAGCAGGCGGCTCAGGTACCTGTCCACCAACGGCCCCAGGTAGTGAGCAAGGCCCTACAGAAAAAAGCTCGGGTTAGCCCCGAGTTTAAAGCTCGGCTGCGGGCGGCTGTTGAGGCGGGCAGCGGCGAGCTGATGCGGGTGTTTACCCAAAACCCCTATATCAGCATTCCCATGGCTCTGGTTAAAGGCTGGGTATCGGTGGCTTAGGGTCACTTTAGGTCTCCTTTGAATTACAAATCCCTGGGTTTTCTAGAAAACCTAGGGATTTTTTTTGAGGACTCATGGATGCTGCCCCAGGCTCTAGGGCGGGCCGATTTGCAATGTACCCAGATCAATGAGGCCTTCTTGATTAGGGGCGATCTCAAACTGTAGCGGGGCGCGATCGCGCAGCCGAATCTCGTAGCGCCCTGGGGTAAATCCCAGCAGGGCAAATCGACCAATGCGGTTGGTAAATAGCGGTTGGGCGGCCCAGTCGGCATCGGACAAAGACACCACTTCACCCGCCTGCAACCCTAGGGGAACCCCGGCTTCATCTACCAGCACGCCTCGAACAAAGGCTGAGGCTTCGGTGCCAGCCATAATCAGGGTGCCGCTGCGGTAGCTGGGCATAATCACATACTGATCAGCGCCCAGGTCGTAGCCTAGGGGAGCGTCGGGGGCGTCGAGCCGCACCCGCGAGACATAGTAGGGCTGAAGATCGGGCAGCACCGCTGGGCCAAAGCCATCGACCACGGCTGCGTAGCTATCTTGGGAGGGGTTAACGCCAATGGTTTGTCCCCGCCAGCGATCGCGCGGCACCACCAGCACAAAACTGTTGGTAATTGGTCTTGACCAGCCAAAATGGCCATCAGCAAACACCAGGGCAGTACCCAAGGTGAGGCGGGTGGTGTTGCTAGTGGCGGCTCCCGCCGCCGTGGGCCAGACGACATCGTGGGTCAGGCCCAGATCAAAGCGATAGTCGGTATAGGTCAGCCGCCCTGACAGATCGTAACCCTCACTTCCTTGGTTTAAATCTAGGGCTAGACCTGGGCTTTGCAGTCTGCGCGCGGGGCTGCGACTCCATGACAGGCGATTGCCGATCGCCTCGGTGCTACTCACCGTAGTGTTGAGCGCTAGCGACTGGCGGCGCTGGGGCATCAACCAAGATAGCCCCAAAAAGGCGCGGGTTTCGTTTTGGCCCTGCTGACTACGGCTATGGCTGAGGTTGACGCTGCCGCTGAGGCCGTTGCCCAGCGATCGCGACAGCCCCAGGTTAGCGCTGTAGCTATCTGGCCCATCGCGCCCCAGGCGATAGCCGCCACCGATATTTAAGCTGGTGTTGTCAAAAATGCGCTGACTGTAGGAGGCCGATAGGGTGAGCCAATCGGGGCTGGGGCTGGTTGAGCCAAAGGTCGTGAAGCGATCGCCCCGATACTCTGCTGCCACCCGCAGCGATCGATTGGTGGGATCTTGGGGGCTGGGGGGTAGCTCATACTGCAACCGCATGGCCAGGCCCGTGCCTAGTTCGCTGGTGTGGCTGGCCGCCACATCCCAACCCCAGTTGCCCACCGCCGACGCCCAAACCCCGTCGGTTTCCACCATTTGGTAGGAGGGCGTCAGTTGCGCATAGCCGCCCAGCGTCACGGTGGGGCTGACTCCCCAGCGATGGGCCAGGGCTAGCTGCGGCTCATCCCACTGGTACTGTCGCTGCCCGCTCAAAGTGCGGCTGGGAAAGCCCAGGTTGTAAGAAAACTGCTGTAGCCCCGGCGCTAACAAATTACCGGCTAGGGCAGTAGCAAAGTCGAGGCGCTGCACCTGTCCCAGGTCATCGGTAATCACCAGCTGAATATCGTTGGTGCCGGTGCTCAGGGCCAGGTTGCGAATGTCTTGAGGCCCCGCCTCTAGCTGTAGCTGCTGTACCCTGACCCCGTTGATGTAGATTTCTACTCTGGAGGGCCGCTCTAGAAAAAAGGTAAATTCTCCGGTGGGGCGGGTAATCCGATAGGGCTGCAAACTGTAGTTGCGAGATACCGAGATACCGCCTAAAGGCACTACCGTCTGAAATGCACCACTCACCGGAATTGACAAATCTCCTGCCATGTAGCGCAGGGCATTGGCCGGGTCGTCGTGCACCAGCCGCACATCGCCCCGGCTAAACCCCGGCGCACCGCCTTCGATGACGTTGGCTCGACCCTCT
>JBARVK010000471.1:0-2901 GCA_049646225.1 Nodosilinea sp. | reverse complement strand
ACGCTGGCCCTCAACCCGACCCTCGGCCCGATTCTCAACCTGCCGTCAAGCCCGCCGACGAAGCCGATGGTTTCTCTCAAGCCGAACTCGATCGCATGCGTCAGCAGCTTGAGAAACTGCTCTAGCTCCGCCGTGCTATGACTTCTCCCATTTCCCTTTTGATTGCGCGAGCCCGGGCGGGCGACGCCCACACGATTGCCGCCGTTCAATTTGTGCGCTAGGTGCACCATCCTTTACATTAGCGACAGTGTTTATTGCCCTGGGGTGCTCCCGTGTCTGCCAGTTCGTCCCAATCGCCCTTAGACCCTGCCGATCGCGGCCATTTGCTGACTGAGCAGGCCAACCCTCGCAGCACCCAGCTTGACCAGCTCAGCGCGATCGAACTGGTTGACCTGTTTAATCAAGAAGACCAGCGCACCCTGGAGGCGATCGCCGGAGCGCGACTGGCCCTGGCCGCCGCCATTGAGGCTGTCACAACCTCAATGGCCCAGGGCGGGCGGCTGTTTTACGTGGGGGCAGGCACCAGCGGACGGCTGGGGGTGCTGGATGCGGCGGAGTGCCCCCCCACCTTTTGCACGCCCCCCGAGCTGGTGCAGGGCATTATCGCGGGTGGGGCCGGGGCGCTGGTCAAAAGCTCTGAAGGGCTAGAGGATGTAGCCACTGACGGCGCTGCCGCGATCGCCGACCGCGAGGTAGAGGCCCGAGATGTGGTGGTGGGCATTACCGCTGGCGGCACCACCCCCTACGTGCAGGGAGCGATCGCCGCCGCCAATCAGCGGGGTGCCACCACAGTCTTGATCGCCTGCGTGCCTGCCGCTCAGGTGCCCACTGAAGCCGCTATCGACATTCGCCTGCTGGTGGGGCCTGAGCTACTGGCCGGATCGACTCGGCTCAAGGCCGGGACCGTCACCAAAATGGCCCTCAATATCATTTCTACCGGAGCGATGGTGCGCCTGGGCAAGGTCTACGGCAACCGCATGGTCGATGTGGCCGTCACCAACACCAAACTGCGCGATCGCGCCCTGCGCATTCTCTGCGACCTCACTGATTTAGATCGCGCCGCCGCCGCCAGCCTGCTCGATCGCAGCCAGCAGCAGGTCAAGTTGGCGCTGATGATGCACTTGGGCGAGCTCGATGCGGAAGCGGCGGCTGAGCAATTGGCCAGCTATGGTGGGCATCTGCGGCGGGCGCTGGAATCGGAGCGGTGAGGGGATGGGGAGGTAAGGAGGATGAGGAAGTGGGGAGAGCTAGCGGATGGACGATAGCTCCGGGGGCTGAGGGTCAGCCGTGTCGAGCCAGGCGCGATCGAGGCAAGTGCCTGCTAGTTGGGCGATCGCAACCGTTGCTCCGCGCAGGTTGGCCCCAGTTAAATTGGCCCCGCGCAGGTCGGCTCCAGTCAGGTCGGCTCCGTGTAAATCGGTGTAGCTGAGGTTGGCATTACGCAGATCGGCGTTGCGCAAAATGCTCTGGTGCAGCGTGGCCAGGCGCAGGTCGCTGTAGCGCAAATCGGCCCCGGTCACGTTGATGCCGCTCAGTTCAGCCCGGATCAGTACCGTGCGAGCCAGATCGGCATTTTCTAAATTGGCCCCCTGCAGGTTGGCCCGCCACAGGTTGCAGCCGCTGAGTTTAGCTCCAGACAGCATAGCCTGGTGCAGGTTAGCCGATACCAGGTTGGCCTGACTCAGATCAATGCCGGGCAAATCTAGCCCCGGCATCCAGGCTTCGTGAAAGTCGAGATGGCTGAAATCGCGACGGCCAGCCGCATACAGTTTTAGCACCTGGGCCAGGGTAATGGTGACAGACTGACTATTCATGCGACTTGCTTTACCCACCCGTCATTACTGCAACCGATGCTGCCACTCCCTGGCGCCCCATGACCGACCGATTGGACGGCGAAGACGCTCACTGGTGCTGGCGCATCCCGTGTTTGTAAATAAATGTAACAATTTATTGTCCCAACGACAAGGGTGGATGGGGCGAGGGAGATGGGTGGCTGAGTAGGCGGATGGATGGGTAGGAGGGTGGGTGAGGGCTGATCATGGGGTTGCGGAAGAGTGGCTTCTGAAAGCTTTTGCTGCTCAGGCTTCAGTTCATTCTTGAAGTAGCTAAAACACTCCCACGCTCCCCCTCACTCCACCCCTGAACTCTCGGCGGCAATCTCTGCATCGGTGCGGCTAAATAAGCCAAACAACGGTCCTGCCAGTGCTCCGATCGCAAATCCTCCGGCGTGGGCCCAGTAGGCGATGCCGCCACCTTCCATGCCGATCATGGTGGGGGCCTCGAGGCTGGCGAATCCGTAGATGGCCTGCTGGGCAAACCAAATGCCGAGGTAAAACAGGGCCGGAATTCTCAGCGGTAGGGGAAATGGCCCCAGGGGCACGATGGTGAGAATGCGGACGTCTGGGAAGCGAAAGATGTAGGCTCCCATGACCCCTGCGATCGCGCCGCTGGCTCCCAAAGACGGAATCTCTGACCCCATGGCAAAGAACCACTGAGCCAGGTTCGCCAGGGTGCCGCACAGCAGGTAAAACACCAAAAACTTGACGTGCCCCATCTGGTCTTCGACGTTGTTGCCAAAGATCCACAGGTAGAGCATGTTGCCTGCCAGGTGCAAAAAGCCGCCGTGGAGAAACTGGCTGGTGACTACGGTCAGCCACTCTTCGGCATTGACCACCGAGACCCCGGTAGTCAGGCTAGTCGAAAACTCTTCTGGCACCACCGCCCAGGCGTGGAAAAAATCAGTCAGGCCGTAGGTGGGCAGGCTCAGCTCGTAGATGAATATAACGATGTTGAGCACAATCAGCCCGTAGGTGACGTAGGGCGTGCGTAGCCCTGGGTTGTAGTCTTTTAGGGGTACCACCGCTGACCTCGCTTCTGCTAAAAAACTGCTGGGGACAGCCC
>JBARVK010000470.1:0-2968 GCA_049646225.1 Nodosilinea sp. | reverse complement strand
GCCCTAATTCAGTGTTTGGATTGCGACGACTACTATGTGCGCGAATCGGCGGCCCAGGCTCTGGAGTCCCTGGGCGATTCTCAGGCCATTCCGGCCCTGAGGGGGTTACTGGCTGGCGGAGTTGCTGCTGCGGTGGCAGTGCCCGGCAAGCCCCACCTGGTGCAGCCCTACAATGCCGTGCTTGAGGCTCTGGGCAGCCTGGGTGCCGTCGATGCGGTAGACGACATTGCGCCTTTTTTAGAGCACGAGGTGGCCCAGGTGCAGAATGCGGCCACCCGTGCCCTCTACCAGCTAACCGGCGATCCAACCTACTGCGATCGCCTGGTTGAACGGCTGCGATCGCCCAACCTTCAGCTCAGGCGATCGGCCATGATGGATCTCGGAGCAATTGGGTATTTGCCGGCAGCGGCCGCGATCGCAGCCACCCCAGCCGAAAACAGCCTCAAACTAATTGCCCTTCAGGGCGTTTTAGAATCGCACCTGCGCCAGTCGGGCTTTCCCGCCCAGTCGCTCAGTAGCGATGCTCGCCAGGTATTGGCTCTTATGGATGAGCTGTTGTAAAACCTAGCAGCAGAATTAACTTAACTATCGTCCCCTGCCGTGATGCACGACCCGCAGGCTCGCCCCCACAGACTTGATCAGGCACTATGGTTAATGGTCTAGAACAAACAACAGCCAGCGCGGGTGCAACCGTAGCCGATCTCATTGAAGCGATCGAAAGTGCCGACTCTAAGGGCGCAATGGTGGTGGCTGTCAACAATTTGGCCGCCGTTCAAGATCCTGCCGCCATTCCCACCCTAATTACGGTATTGGGCTACAACAATCCGGGGGCAGCGGTAGCGGCCGTCAGTGGCTTGGCTTCGCTAGGGAGTGCCGCCGTGCCCGCCCTGCTTGAACAAATCGACGGCTACAACTATGGTGCTCGGGCCTGGGCTATTCGCGCCCTAGCGCTGATTGGCGATCCCCGTGCCCTACCCGTGCTGCTAGAGACAGCCAAGGGCGATTTTGCCCTCAGCGTGCGCCGGGCGGCCGCCCGAGGGTTGGGCACCATCCACTGGGCAATGGTGCCCACCGACCATGCCGCGACATCTCAGAGCACCGTGCTCGATGTCCTTATAAACGCCACCGCTGACCCCGAATGGGTTGTGCGCTATGCAGCGGTGGCCGGGCTACAGACCCTAGCGGCTGACTTGGTCAACCCTGAGAGCCATAAACCGCTTATTCTCGCGACTCTGCATCGCGTCTTTGACCAAGACGCTACCCCTGCGGTGCAGGCCCGCGCTCGCCTGGGTTTAGACACTCTTGCTGCTGCCCGTTAAAGCTTTGGCCTCGATGTTGAGAAATGCAACACATTAGCTCACTTTCGAGGTATGGTCTCTATGGTTTAATCGCGCAGCGGTACGGGTGCAGGTTTAGCGTTAGAGCTGAGGGATTGTAATCCCAGCACCGGGTCGACTTACAGGTATAGAGGCAGGTTCGGGAAGGATCTTATGGTTTTGGCAGATCGGTCAAATACCCCCCACGACTTAAAGGTCATGGGTTTACCCGTTCACTGGCGAGCCGACTACGCAGGCTGGCTGGTTGATCACTATCGCCAGGGACACGGTGCCCACGTAGTTACCCTCAACGCCGAAATGGCGATGCAGGCCGACCAAAACCCGGCCTTACGCCAGGTCATTCTCAACGCCGAGCTGGTGATTCCCGATGGGGCCGGCGTGGTGTTGTATTTCCGCACCCGAGGACAGCGTATTGAGCGAGCGCCTGGCATTGAGCTAGCGGCTGGGGTACTCAAGCGACTGTCATCCCATGAGACTGTATTCATGTACGGCGGCGTGCCCGGCGTGGCCGATCGCGCTGGCCTCTACTGGCAGCGCCAGCTTGCGGGCCTGAAAGTCGTCGGTACCCAGCATGGCTATCTGAGCCCCGAAGACCAGCCTGACTTTTTGCAGCGCCTAGAACAACTCCAGCCCAGCGTTATTTTGGTAGGCATGGGCGTTCCCCGACAGGAGCTTTGGATTCGTGACCATCGTCACCTCTGCCCCAACAGCATTTGGATTGGGGTGGGCGGCAGTTTTGACATTTGGGCCGGCGTCAAAGCTCGTGCGCCCCAGTGGATGTGCGATAACCACCTGGAGTGGCTCTACCGGCTCTACAAAGAGCCCTGGCGCTGGCGGCGCATGCTGGCGCTGCCGCACTTTGCGCTGCGATCGCTCACCTATTCCGCCCGCTAGAGACTAAGCTGGGGCGTTTAGGACAGGGGTTCAGCTCGCTCCAAGCAGAGATATAGTCGTAGCCATCATTATTAGGACGTGTTGTCTGGGATGATTCTTGACCATCATTCCCGTAGCCACGAGAATGATGGTTCTGCTCTGTCCTAACCCAATTGTCTGTAGCTCTAATTTATAGCGATGGCCATCGCGCTTAGGACATGGGTCACCGCCCCTAGCAAAAACTGGGGCAGCGCAATGGCGTATAGCTATCGCCATAAGACGGACTTTAAAGAATGTCCTAACCCTGATGGCGGTAGCTATACCAGCGGCGATCGCCCCGTGGCGACTGGAATACAACTGTCTTATTGATGACAAACGTGGTGGGCTCCGCCGTCTGCACCTAGCTATGGATAGATTTGGATTTTGTAGAGTTATTACGTGTTGCAAAACACTTTTATGCCCGCTGCCCAACACCAAGTTGGATTGATTAAGCTTATGGGTACAAACGGGTAGTGACTATAGCTTTGGCCAGTTCGCCCAGGGCCGTTTAACCCCCTAGGGCTAACGACATCGTTCAAACACAGGCAACGGTTGTTTACCGTGGTGATCTGCAATCCATCCTTGAACCGATGGGAGGGCAGGCCACGGTGCTTAAGCCGTATTTCTACTCGTTAATCTCGCAGTTAAGAAGGATTTAACTGTTGCTAGATGCGAGTAAAGATTTAGGGCCAATGGTCTTCAATCATGAGGGCCAGCGC